>NZ_VWWH01000107.1:0-20425 GCF_011753045.1 Burkholderia sp. Ap-955 | reverse complement strand
GACGGCGCGGCGCGCACGCGCGCCTTCAGCCTGCTCGGCACCACCTTCGGCATCGGGCTCGCGTTCGGGCCGGTGCTCGCCGGCGCGCTGATCGGGCATGTCGGCTGGCGCGCGATCTTCGTGGCGAGCGCGGTGGCCGGCGGGCTGTCGCTCGTATTCGGGCTGCCACGCATGCACGAGTCGCGCGACCCGCACGCGACGGGGCTCGACTGGCCCGGCACGGCCGCGTTCACCACCGCGCTGACGCTGTTTACGTTCGGCGTGATCGAGGCGCCCGCGCGCGGCTGGTCGAGCCCGCTGGTGATCGCGCTGCTGGCCGGCGCGGCGCTCGGCGCGTGTGCGTTCGTCGCGATCGAGACGCGCGTCGCGCGGCCGATGCTCGACCTGTCGCTGTTCCGGATCGCGCGCTTCGTCGGCGTGCAGGTGCTGCCGGTGTCGACCTGCTGCTGCTACATCGTGCTGCTCGTCGTGCTGCCGCTGCGCTTCATCGGCATCGACGGCTTCAGCGAGATCGACGCCGGCTGGCTGATGCTCGCGATTTCCGCGCCGATGCTGGTCGTGCCGTTCATCGCGGCGACGCTCACACGCTGGCTGTCGGCGGGCGTGATCTCGGGGCTTGGGCTCCTGATCGCGGCGGCCGGGCTCGTGTGGCTGGGCATCGCGCTGCGCAGCGGCGCGGGGCTCGCGGCGATCGCACCGATGGTGACGATCGGCATCGGGGCCGGGATGCCGTGGGGGCTGATGGACGGGCTGTCGGTGAGCGTCGTGCCGAAGGAGCGCGCGGGGATGGCGACGGGGATTTTCAGCACGACGCGCGTGGCCGGCGAGGGGATCGCGCTCGCGATCGTCGGTGCGGTGCTGGCCGGGCTCGCGCGGACCGGGCTGACGCAGGCGGCGGGCGCCGCCGGCACGCCCGACGCGACGCTGCGTGCGGCGGCGCGGCTCGCGACCGGCGATCTTGCAGGCGCGGCGGCCGTGTTGCCGGGTGTCGGGCATGCTGCGCTGCTCGCGAGCTACACGCACGCGTTCGATCGATTGTTGATCGGGCTGGCGGTCGTGACGGTGCTGTGTGCGGGGGTGGTGTTCGCGTTTCTCGGCGGGCGGCGGGTGGCTACCGAAACGGGCGACGATACCGACGGGCACACGCATGCCGACGTGCCGGTGCACAGCCGGATCGAAGCAGCGTGTGCGGAGACGCACGGGCGTTGAGCGTCGCGTCATCGCGCACGGGGCGCGTCGGCCTGGACGGCCGGCGCGTCGTTTCCATTACGTCAGCTGCATTCGCACGCTGACGAACCGCCACGCCCATCACGCCAGCACCAGCGGCGGCAGCGCCGCATCCGCCCGTGCCTGCGCATGCTCCACTTCAACCACCACATGGCGCCGCGCATCGGGCCACAGATACGCGCGGCTTGCCACCTCCTCGTCGATCGTCGCGCGCCCCTGCACGAGCCAGGTCGTCTGCCGCACGAAGTCGACGAACAGCAGCGCGATGGCCGGATTCACGAGCAGGTTGCCGATCGTGTTGAACAGGTTGTTGCCCGCGAAGTCGGGCAGCACGAGCGTGCGGCGGTCGGGCAGGTCGACGAGCGGCTCGAGCGAGCCGTCCGCGCGTGGCTGGCGGCCCCGGTACGAGCAGTCGCTGTTGCCGGCCGCGTCGGCGGTCGCGACGATCAGGAACGCCTGCTCGCGGATGAACGCGATGGCGTCGTCGGTCAGGGGGCCGCGGTCGTTCATGGTGTTGATCGGCGCACATGCCGTTGCGTGGGAATGCGCAGGGCGCACGCAAGCGACATGCCACGCGGCGCGGCCTGCCTCCGCGCGCAGATGCGCTCGCGCACTGTGGAAATTTCGAACACCGTCCCGGCGCGCTGCGCAACCATGCTGTTCAGAATCGGCACACCCGCCATGCTGCGTCGGTGAACACGGCACGGTGCGCACGCGGGCCGGCCGGGGTTGCCGTGCTTCCGTCCTGTTTGGCACGCATGTTGCGTAGACGAGGGCAGCGCAATTCCAACCGGCGCTGTACTCACACAAGCACGATGAACAGGAGACATGTATGAACCCGTTTGACCTGAAGCAACTGGGCCTCGACGTCGAATACCCGTACCGTCAGCAATACGACAACTACATCGGCGGCAAGTGGGTTCCGCCGGTGAAAGGTGAGTACTTCGAGAACGTGTCGCCGATCAACGGCCAGCCGTTCTGTCGCATACCGCGCTCGGGCGCCGACGACATCGAGCTCGCGCTCGACGCCGCGCACGCCGCGCGCCGCAAGTGGGGCAAGACGTCGGTCGCCGAGCGCGCGAACCTGCTGCTCGCCGCCGCCGACCGGATGGAAAAGAACCTGAAGCTGCTGGCGGTGGCCGAGACCATCGACAACGGCAAGCCGCTGCGCGAGACGATGGCGGCCGACCTGCCGCTCGCGATCGACCACTTCCGCTACTTCGCGGGCTGCATCCGCGCGCAGGAAGGCGGCATCTCCGAAATCGACGACAACACCGTCGCGTATCACTTCCACGAACCGCTCGGTGTCGTCGGCCAGATCATCCCGTGGAACTTCCCGCTGCTGATGGCCGCATGGAAGCTCGCGCCGGCGCTCGCGGCCGGCTGCTGCGTGGTGATGAAGCCGGCCGAGCAGACGCCCGCGTCGGTGCTGGTGCTGATGGAGCTGATCGGCGACCTGTTCCCGGCCGGCACGATCAACATCGTGAACGGCTTCGGCAAGGAAGCGGGCGAAGCGCTCGCGACCAGCAAGCGCATCGCGAAGATCGCGTTCACGGGCTCGACGCCGGTCGGCAAGCACATCCTGCGCGCCGCAGCCGACAGCCTGATCCCGTCGACGGTCGAACTAGGCGGCAAGAGCCCGAACATCTTCTTCGCCGACGTGCTCGACCAGGACGATGCGTTCCTCGACAAGGCGCTCGAAGGGCTCGCGATGTTCGCGCTGAACCAGGGCGAAGTGTGCACGTGCCCGTCGCGGATCCTGATCCAGGAATCGATCTACGAGAAGTTCATCGAGAAGGCGGTTGCGCGGGTCGAGCGCATCAAGGCCGGCCATCCGCTCGACCTGCAGACGATGATCGGCGCGCAGGCCTCGCAGCAGCAGCTCGACAAGATCCTGTCGTACATCGACATCGGCCGCGGCGAAGGCGCGCAATGCCTGACGGGCGGCGAGCGCACGGCGCCGGCGGCGGAACTCGGCACGGGCTACTACGTGAAGCCGACGATGCTGCTCGGCAACAACAAGATGCGCGTGTTCCAGGAAGAGATCTTCGGGCCGGTCGCGTCGGTGATGACGTTCAAGGACGAGCAGGACGCGATCGAACTCGCGAACGACACGTTCTACGGGCTCGGCGCGGGCGTGTGGACGCGCAACGGCACGCGTGCGTACCGGATGGGCCGCGAGGTCGAGGCCGGCCGCGTGTGGACCAACTGCTACCACCTGTATCCCGCGCATGCGGCGTTCGGCGGCTACAAGCAGTCGGGGATCGGCCGCGAGACGCACAAGATGGCGCTGTCGAACTATCAGCAGACGAAGTGCCTGCTGGTGAGCTACCAGGCCGAGGCGCTCGGGTTCTTCTGATCCCGCGTGGGCGTCCTGACCGGCTGGCGGCGCGGTATGCGTCGGCCGGTCGGGGCGCCGTCTTGAGCGGCAAAGCTTCGGACACCGGAGGGTCGTCGAGTGCGTGTCGCGTCGGGCGACGGTGGTTGCCTGGCCGACCACGGGTGCGCGGATGCGTGCCGCGCGGCCAACCGGTGATCCGGAGATTGACCGTTTCCGCCCATTCGCATTTGCAACCGGGTACCGGCCGCGCATTGTCGTGGCCTTCGCCGAAAACGATACCGATGGTCGTTCGTTTTCCGCGGCAAGTCGAGCCGGCGCGCCGGACGTAAAACCCCATGTCAGAACCGCCCCGATCCTTTCCGCGCCATCCCGTGTTCCACGCAGGTGAACTCGACGCGCAACACCGTTTCGGCGTCGCCGACGAAGCCGAGCGGATGAGCGACGTCGTGACGACGCGGCTGAGCATCGGCGTGCGGCAGTTCATCGAGACGCAGCCATTCATGTTCGTCGGCACGGCGTGCGGCGGCCAGGCGGGCGTGACCTGCGACATCGTGCAGAGCCGGCGCGACGCGAACGGCGACCTGCTGCCGGTCGTGCGCGTGATCGATACGAAGACGCTGCGTTTCGTGCTGCCGGTGTACGGCGAGGGCGACGGCGGCCGGATCGATGCGGCGCGGTGTCATGGCAGCGGTGTCGGGTTGCTGTTCGTCGATTTCATGCGCGGTATCCGTTTCCGGATCAACGGGCGCGCGACGCTGCGGACGGATCTGTCCGAGGCGGACGCGGCGCCGTGGCCGGCCGGCAGTGTGATCGTCGAGCTGGCGGTCGCGCAGACGTATGGCAATTGCGGCACGCGGGTCGTGCGGCTGCGGCCCGCGAACGGTGGCTAGCCTGCTGCCGCGTATCGTTCCGGATGGGCGGCGCGCACCGGGTGCGCCGGCGTGGCGCGTGCCGCACTGGCGGAGTGCGTACGGCAGGGCGTTTGGATGTGTGCCTACATGGCGCGCGCAGGCCGCGCGGCGCCGAATGACGGGCTTTGCGCAGGTCGCGCACGGTTCGGCACGGGACTTGCGTGACAGGTGCGGTTCCGGGCAGGTGAAGGAGGACACGATGGATCAATACGTGGCGTGCAGCGAAGAACCGACGGCCGAAGACACGCGGCGCAACGCGCAGGGCGACGATGCGCTGGCCGGGCAGGCGGTCGTCAGCGTCGCGCATGACGCCGACGAGCAGGCGCGCAACCTGATCGGCTGGCGGCAGACCTACGACCAGCTCGCGGCCGGCCGCTTCGTCGGCACGCTGACCGAGCTGCCGCTCGACACGATGAAGCTGTTTCGCGAATCGACGAGCCACCTGCTGCGCCAGGCGTGCGAGGTGCGCGGCGACGCATACTGGTTCGGCATTCCGCTCGTGAGCGACGGCACCGCGCGCGTCGATGCGTGCCGCATCGGGCCGGGTGCGCTCGCGTTCCGGCCCGGCAACGTCGAGTTCGAACTGGTGACGCCCGCGCAGTTCTCGATCTACGGCGTCGTCGTGCGCGGCGACGTGCTGCGTCACTACGCGGAAGAGGTCGAGCACTGTGCGCTCGACGAGCGGCTGTTCACGCAGCGCGTGATGCAGGTCGGCGATGCGCGGCTCGCGCGCCTGTGCGCGTTGCTCGGCCGACGGCTCGACGGTGCGGTGGCGATGGCCGGCCCGCTGGCCGATGCGCAGCGTGACGACCTGCAGGGCGAGGTGCTGGCCGCGTTGTTCGACGTGTGCGCGCAACCGGCCGACGATGACGCCGGCCGTGCGCCGTCGACGCGCCGCTGGATCGTCGAGCAGGCACGCGACTACGTGCTTGCGCACCGCACGCGCCCGGTCGGCGTGCCCGAGCTGTGCGAGCAGTTGCACGTGAGCCGGCGCACGCTGCAGTACTGCTTCCAGGACGTGCTCGGCATGGCGCCCGCGACCTATCTGCGCACGTTGCGACTGAACGGCGCGCGGCGCGACCTGTGCGGCCGCGCGGCCGGTTCGGTGCAGGACGTGGCGGAGGCATGGGGCTTCTGGCATCTCAGCCAGTTCGCGACGGATTACCGGCGGCTGTTCGGCAAGCGGCCGTCCGAGACGCTGCGCGATCGCGCGGTGATGGTGGCGGTGGGGTGAGCGCGGGGCGGTAGTCGAAGCGGTTCTTGGTTCGGCTTAGGCACCGGCACTGACACCGACATCGACATCGACTCAGGCTCAGGCTCAGGCTCAGGCTCAGGCTCAGGCTCAGGCTCAGGCTCAGGCTCAGGCTCAGGCTCAGGCTCAGGCTCAGGCTCAGGCTCAGGCTCAGGCGGCGCGTACACGCAGCAGCGACGCTTTCGGCCTCGCAACCGGCCGCCGCCGCCCTGTTTCCCTATTCGGCCGTAGCCGCCGCTTCGCGCGGCGCGGGCCATGCCAGCGCATCCCAGTCGATCGCGCGATAGGCGGCCTCGACAGCCGCGAGATCGGCCGGCCGCTCGCTGCGATGCATCCCGCGCAACTCGGCGGGCACATCGAGCGCGACCGGCACGCAATGCGGATAGTCGCGCACGCGCAGCGCCGGCCCGATCGTCGTGAAGCACGCGAGCGTCGGCACGTCGAAACCGTCGGCGAGATGGAGCGCTGCCGTGTCGGGCGCGAACAGCAGGCTGGCACCCTTGACCCATGCCATGAACCGAGCCGTACCGCCGGCCGCATGGGCGCTCACGTCGACATACGCGGGATGCGCGACGGGCCAGAACCCGGCTACCGGCAACCCGTAGCGCTGCACGAGCTGCTCGACGATCGTTGCCTGCAGTGCCGGCGGCACGCTGCGCAACGCGGTGCTCGCGGTCGCGCAGAACAGCACGTACGGGCGCTGCCATCGCGCAGGCAACGCAGGCAGCGGCAACTGCGCGAGCCAGCGGTTGCGCTTGGCCGACGCCGGCACCGACGCGGGCTCCACGCCGAGCGCGTCGAGGAAGAAATCGATCATCGGCAGCCGCGCGAACGCGGGCCAGTACAGGTGATTGCCGACGTCGATGCACGGCGCGTCCGCCGGCAGCGCGCCGGCGGGGTACGGCAGTGCGCGCGACGGCGCGACGCTGTCGGCAGCGAGCGCATACAGCGCCTCGACATAACCCGGCGCGCAGGCCGGTCGATACAGCGTGAAGTGCAGGCCCGGGTGCGCGGCGCGCAGCGCGCCGAGGGCCGTGAGCCCGATCACCGAATCGCCGAGCGTGACGCCCATCCCGTTGATCACGTGTACGTGCCGTGCGCTGTCGTAGTCGAGCCTGAACGGCCGGTGCGCGGCGTGCAGCAGCCCGCGCGCGGGTGCGGCCGGCACGTGGCCGACGGCACGCGCGCCACCGTGTTCCAGGTCATAAGGCGCGACGAGCGTGCCATCCGGCGCGAGCAGCGTGCCGGGGAACGTGAGTGCGTCGTCGTGCGACAGCGCGACGCCGGGCGGCGCGATGCGCGTGTCCACCGTCATCCGCCGCGCGCGCGGCGGCCCTGCTCGCGGATCTGTTCGAGCGTCGCGGCCGGCGTGCTGGCGTCCTGCGGGATGCGGATCTCGATCAGCGCGGGCAGCCCGCTGGTCAGCGCGCGTTCGAGCGCGGGCGCGAAATCGGCGGTGCGCTCGACGGTCTCGCCATGCGCGCCGAACGCGCGCGCATACGCGGCGAAATCGGGATTCGTGAGCCCCGTGCCATGCACGCGCCCCGGGTAGTTGCGCTCCTGATGCATGCGGATCGTGCCGAAATGCCCGTTGTTGACGACGATCACGACGATGTTCAGCCCGTACTGCATCGCGGTCGCGAGCTCGTTGCCGGCCATCATGAAGCAGCCGTCACCCGCGAGCGCGACGACGGCGCGCGACGGGTACAGCGACTTCGCGGCAAGCGCGGCCGGCACGCCGTAGCCCATCGCGCCGCTGGTCGGCGCGAGCTGCGAGCGGAAGTGCCGGTACGCGAAGTGGCGATGCAGCCAGATCGCATAGTTGCCGGCGCCGTTGGTGAGGATCGCGTCATGCGGCAGGCGCTCGCGCAGCTGCACCATCACGTCGCCGAGCTGGACGTCGCCGGGCATCGGCAGCGGCGCATGCCATTCGCGATACGCGCGATGCGCGTCGGCAGCGGTGCCGGCCCATGGGGGGTGTTCGGGCGGCTCGAGCGCGGCGAGCGGCGCGGCGATTTCGGGCATGCCCGACACGATCGGCAGGTCGGCCGCATACACGCGGCCAAGCTCGTCCGCACCCTGATGCACGTGGATCAGCGTCTGGCGCGTCTTCGGGATGTCGAGCAGCGTGTAGCCGCCGGTCGTCGCTTCGCCGAGGCGCGGCCCGATCACGAGCAGCAGGTCGGCGTCGCGGATGCGCTTCGCGAGCGCGGGGTTGATCCCGAGCCCGACGTCGCCCGCGTAGTTCGGGTGCGCGTTGTCGATCGTGTCCTGGTAGCGGAACGCGCAGGCCACCGGCAACTGCCAGCGCTCGACGAAGGTGCGCAGGTTCGCGCACGCGTCGGGTGTCCAGCCGCTGCCGCCGACGATCGCGAACGGCCGTTCCGCGCGCGCGAGCCGCTCGCGCAGTTCGTCGAGCTGCGCGGCCGACGGCGCGGCCGCGACGCGTTTCGCAGCCGGCACGACCGGCTGCGGCGCGCACGCTTCGGACAGCACGTCTTCCGGCAGCGCGAGCACGACCGGGCCGGGACGGCCGGACGTCGCGACATGGAACGCGTGGCTCAGGTATTCGGGAATGCGGCGCGGGTCGTCGATCTGCGCGACCCATTTCGCCATCTGGCCGAACATCCGCCGATAGTCGATTTCCTGGAAGGCTTCGCGGTCGAGGTGCTCGCGTGCGCACTGACCGACGAACAGGATCATCGGCGTCGAATCCTGGAACGCGGTGTGCACGCCGATCGACGCGTGGGTCGCGCCGGGCCCGCGTGTGACGAACGCGATGCCGGGTCGGCCGGTGAGCTTGCCGACGGCCTCGGCCATGTTCGCGGCGGCCGCCTCGTGGCGGCAGACGACCGTCTGGATGCGCGCGGTGTCGTCCGCCAGCGCATCGAGTACGGCGAGGAAACTCTCGCCCGGCACGCAGAACACGCGTTCGACGTGATTGGCGAGCAACGCATCGACGAGCAGTCGCGCGCCGGTAGTGGCGGGCTGCTCGAGATCCTTGGAATGCGACATGGGCTGCCGTCTCCCTGGGTAGCGGGACGTACAGCTTACGCCGGTTGGCCGGGCGTCGGTATGCCGGCCGGTGAAAAGTGTCGGAACGGTGAGCGGTTCGGCGTCGGCTGGCCGATTGGCCAGCTTGTGCACGCTTGCGTGACGGCGGAAAGTGAGCGCCAGGGACGTAGACCTGACGCTTGTCTCGATCCGGTACGCAGGCATCCCAAATAACAATAAAATGGGATGCCATTCAATAGTAAAATTTTAGAGAATGAGCGAAGAAAGGGGGGCGAGAATCGCCATGACGACCGAAACGATCGATCAAAAGACACTAACGGAGTTGGTCGAAGCCGGCGCGGTGTGCGCGGCCCGCGTGGTCGGTTGCGGCAACGGCTGGGCGCTGTCGGCCCGTTGCGGTGCGAACGAACGCTTCCTGTCGGCCAAGCGCGGCGACGTGCGGGTGTTTCGCCGTTTCGAAACGCTGGTCGGCTTTCTGCGAGACATCGGCATCAGCCGGTTCGACGTGGATGCATCGACGTTCGATCCGGATGCGGCCGGTCGGGCGGCCAGGCCCGATCGTTCAGCCGCGTTGAAGGCGGCGCACGAGGCCGCAGCCCACGACCGCTGGTTTCGCGAACAGGTTCAGCAGGCGCTGGACGATCCGCGTGCGTCGATTCTCGACGCCGAAGTCAGCGCCGACTTCGCGTCGCGCCGTGCGGCGCTGCGTGAGCGACTCGCGGGCAGGCGCGGGGATGCTTCTTGACCCTCGAGCTGCACTGGAATCCGAAGGCGTACGAGGATCGCGCCGCGATCATGGACTACATCGCCGAGAATGACCCGCTGGCCGCGCTCGAACTCGACGAACTGCTGGAACAAAGGGCGGCGGCGTTACCGGCTCACGCCGAGTTGTATCGGCAAGGGTGGGTGGCCGGCACGCGCGAGCTGGTGATCGCGCCGAACTATGTGGTCGTGTATCGCATCCGGCCGGCCGAGGGCGTCGTGGAGATCCTTCGTGTGTTGCATGCACGACGGCAGTGGCCGTGATGCGGTATCTGCACGGGCTGATTCACCAGGTGTGGGTGGGGCCACGCCCGG
The DNA here is from genome assembly GCF_011753045.1 of Burkholderia sp. Ap-955. Classification (NCBI taxonomy): domain Bacteria; kingdom Pseudomonadati; phylum Pseudomonadota; class Betaproteobacteria; order Burkholderiales; family Burkholderiaceae; genus Burkholderia; species Burkholderia sp. Ap-955. Next base: position 10,602 of record NZ_VWWH01000107.1, on the reverse strand, counting down.
AACGGAGAAGACTGCCGGGGCGGCGTGTGTTTTCGAATCGATGCCGGGTGGATGACCATGCGCGCGCCTGGACGTACATCATCGACTGCATGATTTAACGGATATCTCCGGTACATCCGGATGTGGGAGAAAGACATGTACACCACAAAGGTATTTCGGAATGGCAACGCGCAGGCCGTGCAAATTCCTGCCGACCTCGCCTATGAACGCAGCGATATCGAGCTGGAAATCAAGCGCGTCGGCGACGAGATCCGTATTCGGCCGGTGCGACGGCCTTTGACCCATGTGCTCGAGAAATTCGCGAAATTCGGGCCGGATTTCATGGCCGATGGGCATCGCGACCAGAAGCAGGCCGAACGCAAGGATGGGTGATTTTGCACCCGATGGTCATGCGAGACGCGGAGTGTCCCCATGACCATCGGATCCCGCATCAGCACTCGACGATATTCACCGCGAGCCCGCCGCGCGACGTTTCCTTGTACTTCGTCTTCATGTCGGCGCCCGTTTCGCGCATCGTCTTGATCACGGAGTCGAGCGACACATAGTGCGAGCCGTCGCCGCGCAGCGCCATGCGCGCCGCGTTGACTGCCTTCACCGACGCCATCGCGTTGCGCTCGATGCAGGGGATCTGCACCATCCCGCCGACCGGGTCGCAGGTGAGGCCGAGGTTGTGTTCCATCCCGATTTCGGCCGCGTTCTCGACCTGCTGCGGCGTGCCGCCGAGCACGGCCGCCAGCGCGCCGGCCGCCATCGAGCACGCGACGCCCACTTCGCCCTGGCAACCGACTTCCGCACCCGAAATCGACGCGTTGAGCTTGTAAAGAATGCCGATCGCGGCGGCCGTCAACAGGAAGTCGATCACGCCCTGTTCGTTCGCACCGGGCGTGAAGCGCGTGTAGTAGTGCAGCACGGCCGGGATGATGCCGGCCGCGCCGTTGGTCGGCGCGGTGACGACGCGGCCGCCGGCCGCGTTTTCCTCGTTGACCGCGATCGCGTACAGGTTGATCCAGTCGATCATCGACAGCGGGTCCTGCAGCGCGCGCTCGGGGCTGCCCGTCAGCGTGCGGTACAACTGCGGCGCGCGGCGCTTGACCTGGAACGGGCCGGGCAGGTTGCCGTCGGCTTCCGGGTTGCCGATCCCGCAGCCGCGCGACACGCACGATTGCATCACGGCCCAGATCTTCAGCAGGCCGTCGCGCGTCTCTTCCTCGGTATGCCACGCGCGCTCGTTTTCCCACATCAGCTGCGCGATCGACTTGCCGGTCGACTCGGTCAGCGCGAGCAGCTCGGCGCCGGTGCGGAACGGGTGGGTCATCTGCTCGGCCGCGCTCAGCACCTTCGTGTTCGGTGCGCCGGCCGTCACGACGAAGCCGCCGCCGACCGACAGGTAGGTGCGCTCGACCAGCACGTTGCCGCTCGCGTCGGACGCGCGCAGTTTCATCCCGTTCGGGTGCTCGGGCAGCGCCTGGCGGTAGAACGCGATGTTCTCCTTCAGCACGAACGGCACCGGATGCGTGCCCAGCAGCGCGAGCTGCTTCGATTTGCGGACGTCTTCCAGCCGCGCGTCGATCGTGTCGGGATCGACGGTATCGGGCGCGTCGCCGAGCAGGCCGAGCATCACGCCGCGGTCGGTGCCGTGGCCCTTGCCGGTCGCGCCGAGCGAGCCGTACAGCTCGACCTTCACGTGGGCCGTGGCGTCGAGTTGCCCGTCACGCTCGAGTCCCTGGACGAACATCAGCGCCGCGCGCATTGGCCCGACCGTATGCGAGCTGGACGGACCGATGCCGATCTTGAAGAGGTCAAAGACGCTGACTGCCATATTGATTCCTGCCTTGCTTTAAGAATATTGCTAGCGCGCCTGCAACGGCAGGCACGCGGCGAGCCATGCGGGCGGCGTTGGGGAAAGCTGCTGCGCGACGCGGGCATAGCGCCCGTCGAGCCGCGCGGCCAGATGAAAGAGTTCGGTGGCGTTTTTCGGGTCCCACTGCCCCGTGTAGCCGGGCAAACCGGCCTCGCGGCGCTTCGCATCGAACGGCACCGGCGAATTCACGAATTCCTCGTGCGTTTTTTCGCCGAGCGCGTACGGCACGAGCCAGTCAAGCGCGGCCGCGAGCGTCGCGCCGTTCGCGCCCCGTTCGCGCAGCCAGTTGCGGTTGAAGCGGCGCGCGGCGAGCGCTGCCGTCACCAGCGGCTGCAGGTCGTAGACCGCGTAATGCAGCGCATCGCGTTCCTCGAAGTCCCAGGTCTTGCCGTCCGGGCCGATGTTGTCGGCGAGATGCTCGACGAACAGCCGCTGCGCGGCGTTCATCATCTTGCGGTCGCCGAGCGTGAACGCGGACAGCGCGATCAGCTTGATCCGGTGGCTCTGCCAGTTGTTGCGCCAGGTGCCCGTGAGCGGACGCTTCTGCGCGTCGATCTGCGCGACGTAGCCGGCGCCGAGCTTCGCGATGAACGCGGCCGTCGCGTTGCGGGTCTTCACCGGCAGCGCGCTCGCGGTCATGTCGTACGCGACGATCAGGCTTTCGAAACGCGTCTCGTCGATCGGGTTGAAGCTCGGCTGGTAGGTCGCGACCCACGCGGACAGGAAGCGGTCGACGAGCTGCAGGTAGCGCGGCGCGTTCGTCACGCGCCACGCGAGCGCGGCATCGCGCATCAGGTCGAGATCCTTCAGCGCGGCGGCACTCTGGTCGTAGATGCCTTCGTGCGGCAGCGTGCCCTCGGTGTGCACGCGCGCCATCGCCTTCGGCTGCTCGCCGATGCGCGCGTCGACGCTGCGGATCAGCGCCTGGATGCCCGGCTCGGCCTGTGTCGTCTCGCTCGCCTGCAGTGCCGGCGCCGCGCAGAAATTCATCGCCGCGCGCGCGCTGCCGGACGCGCCGAGGCCGGCGGCGGCAAACGACAGCGACGCGACGAGCATCGGCACGACACGGCGCGCGCGCGGCCGCCCTTGCATTGCACCATGGCCCGGAAACATCGGACGCACCATGCGGAACTCCTTCATTGGCTGGATCGCGTGTGATGTTAGCCGGATTGGCGGACGAACGTGAACCGGTTCGAGCGGCGAACAAAAAAACCGCACGCAACCCGGGTTGCGTGCGGTGCGGTCACCATCGGGCGGCTCCTGGCCTGGCGCGCGTTACGCGTAATCCGACATCGGCACGCACGAGCAGAACAGGTTGCGGTCGCCGTAGACGTTGTCCGCGCGGCCGACCGGCGGCCAGTACTTGTTCGTGCCCAGCGAGGCGACCGGGTACGCAGCCTGCTCGCGCGAGTACGCGTGCGGCCATTCGTTCGCGGTGACGACGGCCGCCGTGTGCGGTGCGTGACGCAGCGGGTTGTCCTCGCGGTCGGCACGGCCTTCCTCGACTGCGCGGATTTCGTCGCGGATCGCGATCATCGCGGCAATGAAGCGGTCGAGTTCTTCCTGCGATTCCGATTCGGTCGGCTCGACCATCAGCGTGCCCGGGACCGGGAAGCTCATCGTCGGCGCGTGGAACCCGTAGTCCATCAGGCGCTTCGCGACGTCGTCGACGGTGATGCCGCTCGATTCCTTGATCGGACGCAGGTCGAGAATGCATTCGTGCGCGACCAGCCCGCCCGGGCCCGAATACAGCACCGGGTAGTGCGGCGCGAGGCGCTTCGCGATGTAGTTCGCGTTGAGGATCGCGGTTTCCGTCGCGGCGGTCAGGTTCTTCGCGCCCATCATCGCGATGTACATCCACGAGATCGGCAGGATCGACGCCGAGCCGTACGGCGCGGCCGATACCGCACCGATGCCGTCTTCTTCACGCGTGTAGCCGGTCGAACGCTGGTTCGGCAGGAACTTCGCGAGGTGCGCGCCGACCGCGACCGGACCGACGCCCGGGCCGCCACCGCCGTGCGGGATGCAGAAGGTCTTGTGCAGGTTCAGGTGCGACACGTCGCCGCCGAACTGGCCCGGCGCGGTCAGGCCGACCATCGCGTTCATGTTCGCGCCGTCGACGTACACCTGGCCGCCGTGCGCATGGACGATCTCGCAGATCTCGCGGACGTTCTGCTCGAACACGCCGTGCGTCGACGGATACGTGATCATGATTGCCGCGAGGTCCTTCGCGTGCGCGTCGGCCTTCGCCTTCAGATCGGCGATGTCGACGTTGCCCTGCGCGTCGCATGCAACGACCACGACCTTCATGCCGGCCATGTGCGCCGATGCCGGGTTCGTGCCGTGGGCGGACGCCGGGATCAGGCACACGTCGCGATGGGCTTCGCCGCGCGACGCGTGGTAAGCGTGGATGATCAGCAGGCCCGCGTACTCGCCCTGCGAGCCCGCGTTCGGCTGCAGCGACACGGCCGCGTAGCCGGTGGCCGCGACGAGCATCTGCTCGAGCTGGTCGATCATCTCGCGGTAGCCGACGGTCTGGTCGGCCGGCGCGAACGGGTGGATGCCGCCGAATTCGGGCCACGTGACGGGCAGCATTTCCGACGTCGCGTTCAGCTTCATCGTGCACGAGCCGAGCGGGATCATCGAGCGGTCGAGCGCGAGATCCTTGTCCGACAGGCTGCGCAGGTAGCGCAGCATTTCGGTTTCGGAATGGTGGCGGTTGAACACGTGGTGCGTCAGGTACGCGCTCGTGCGCTCGAGGCCGGCCGGCAGCGCGGGGACGCCGGCGAGGCCCGCGTCCAGCGCGTCGACGGCCGGTGCGGTGCCGCCCGCGGCTTGCGCGAACACGGCGAGGAGATCGGCGAGGTCGTCGCGCGTCGTCGTTTCGTCGACCGACACGCCGACTTGCGTGTCGCTCACGCGGCGCAGGTTGATGCGCTTCGCCTTCGCGTATTCGTGAACCTGCGCGGTGCGCGCACCGGTGTCGATCGTCAGCGTGTCGAAGAACGTGTCGTTGACGGTCGCGAAGCCGAGCTGCTTCACGCCGGCGGCGAGCAGCGCCGCGATGCGGTTCACGCGCAGCGCGATCGTCTTCAGGCCGTGCGGGCCGTGGTAGACCGCGTACATGCTGGCCATGATCGCGAGCAGCGCCTGCGCGGTACACACGTTCGACGTGGCCTTCTCGCGGCGGATGTGCTGTTCGCGCGTCTGCAGCGCGAGGCGCAGCGCGGGCTTGCCCTGCGCGTCGACCGTCACGCCGACGAGGCGGCCCGGCATCTGGCGCTTGAATTCGTCACGCACCGCGAGATAGGCGGCGTGCGGGCCGCCGAAGCCCATCGGCACGCCGAAGCGCTGCGTGTTGCCGATCGCGACGTCCGCGCCCCAGTCGCCCGGCGGCGTGAGCACGGTCAGCGCGAGCAGGTCGGCCGCGACGACCACGTGGCCGCCGGCCGCGTGGATCGCTTCGGTGAGCGCGCGGTAGTCGCGCACGTCGCCGTTCACGCCCGGGTACTGCAGCAGCACGCCGAATGCATTCGCTTGCGCGGCGTCGGCGGCCGGGCCGGTCTTGACCTCGATGCCGACCGGCAGCGCGCGCGTGCGGATCACTTCGAGCGTTTGCGGCAGCACGTCGTCGGCGACGTAGAACACGTTCGACGTCGGCTTGCCGGTGCGCTGCAGCAGCGTCATCGCTTCGGCGGCGGCGGTGGCTTCGTCGAGCAGCGACGCGTTCGAGATCGCGAGGCCCGTCAGGTCGGCGACCATCTGCTGGAAGTTCAGGAGCGCCTCGAGGCGACCCTGGGAAATTTCGGGCTGGTACGGCGTGTAGGCCGTGTACCACGCCGGGTTTTCGAGCACGTTGCGCAGGATGACGGCCGGCGTGTGCGTGTCGTGGTAACCCTGACCGATATACGAGCGGAACACCTGGTTCTTGTCTGCGAGCGCACGCAGTGCGGCGAGGGCTTCGGCCTCGCTCTTCGGCTGCGCGAACGGGCCAAGCGGCAGCGTTTCGGCGCGGCGGATCGAGGCCGGGATCACGGCGTCGATCAGGGCGGCGCGCGACGGGAAGCCGAGCGTGTCGAGCATGGCCTGCTGGCTGGCGGCGTCGGGGCCGATGTGGCGTTCGGCGAACGCGTCGTGCGTTTCGAGCGCGGCGAGCGAGAGGGGCGTGCGGTTCATCAGGCGGTCCGGGTGTTCGAGCTTCATGGCGTTCCTTGGTCGGCCCAGGCTGGCGCTTCAGCGCCGACTCGGGCCCCATGCTTTGCGGTCGACCCGGGGCGGCGCCTTGACGCCGGCCCGGGTTCCGCGCGGGGCAGGGTGGCTGCCCCGTCCCGCGCGATTCAGGGAAATTAGTCGATCAGCTTGCTGTACGCGTCAGCGTCGATCAGCTTGTCGGTCGACGTGCCGGCCGCGAGCTTGATCTTGAACAGCCACACGCCGTACGCGTCGCTATTCACTTCTTCCGGCGAATTGGCGGCATCTTCGTTGATCGCGACGACCTCGCCGGACACCGGCGAGTAGATGTCGGATGCGGCCTTCACCGATTCGACGACGCCGACGGCGTCGCCCGCCGTCACCGACTTGCCGACTTGCGGCAGTTCGAGGAAGACGATGTCGCCGAGCGTGCTCTGCGCGTGATCGGTGATGCCGACCGTCAGCGTGCCGTCCGCCTCGGTGCGGATCCATTCGTGTTCGTCGGTGTATTTCAGATCGGCCGGGACGTTGCTCATCGGATGCTCCTGATAAAAGGGTGTGTTCGTTTTGCTGGCGCGCCGCCGGGGCGCGCCGGGTGTGGTGTTGCGCCGGGCGCCATCTCCCGGCTTCCCGGGAGGCGGGCCTCCCGGCCGTTACGCAGCGAGGACCTTGCCGTTGCGCACGAACGGCAGTTTTACCACGCGCGCGGGAAGATTCTTGTCTCGAATTTGAACCTGGACCAGGTCGCCGATCTGGACGGCGGCCGGCACGCGCGCGAACGCGATCGATTCCTGCATCGACGGCGAGAACGTGCCGCTCGTGATCTCGCCTTCGCCGTGTGGCGTGACGACTTTCTGGTGCGCGCGCAGCACGCCGCCTGCCTTGCCGTTTTCCTTCTGCAGGATCAGGCCGACGAAGGCGGCGCGGGTGCCGTTGGCTTCCAGTGCGGCGCGCCCGACGAAGTCGCGCGGTGCGCTGAGATCGACCGTCCACGCGAGGCCCGCGTCGAGCGGCGAGACGGTGTCGTCCATGTCCTGGCCGTACAGGTTCATGCCGGCCTCGAGGCGCAGCGTGTCGCGCGCGCCGAGCCCGCACGGGCGCACGCCGTTTTGCTGCAGCGCGTTCCACAGCGCTTCGACGTGCACGGCCGGGACGATCACTTCGAAACCGTCTTCACCGGTGTAGCCGGTGCGCGCGACGGTGAGATCGCCGAACGGCGTGCCGGCGACCTGCGCGGCGTTGAACGGCTTCAGTTCGCTGGTGGCGGCACGCGCGGCGGGCACCGTCGTCCAGGCCTTTTCGCGGGCGTTCGGGCCTTGAACGGCGATGATCGCGAAATCGCGGCGCGGCGCGATCGTGACGCCGAAGCCGCCTTGCTCGTTCAGCTGGTTGAACCACGCGATGTCTTTCTCGGCCGTGCCGGCGTTGACGACGACGCGGAAGAATTCTTCGGTGAAGTAGTAGACGATCAGGTCGTCGATGACGCCGCCCTGCGGATTGAGCAGGCACGAGTAGAGGGCCTTGCCGGGCGTCTTGAGCTTGCCGACGTTGTTCGCGATCGCATGCTCGAAGAATGCGCGCACGCGGCTGCCGGTGAAATCGACGACGCACATGTGCGACACGTCGAACATGCCGGCGTCGGTGCGCACGGCTTCATGTTCTTCGATCTGCGAGCCGTAGTTGACGGGCATGTCCCAGCCGCCGAAGTCGACCATGCGGGCATTGAGCGCGCGGTGCGCGGCGTTGAGCGGGGTGTGATTCAGTGCAGTCATCGAGGCCTCAGGCAAGGCGCTTGCGCGCGGATCAGAACGGCCATGTGCCGACCACCGCGGCCGATGGCCTGCGAGCGATCCGGTACATGCCCCTCTGTCCTCGATACCTGAGAGATTGCGCTGCCGGCCAGGCCTGGCGAACGCGCGCCCCTTCGGTGGGCAGCTTGCCCGCGCAGCGGATGCGCTGCGGGCTACTGCCGCTCTCCAGAGTGCGGGGAGAGTGTGGCCCGCGCAATGCGCGGACGGGATTCCCCGACGCGGTCGGTCCTTTTGCCTGAGAGTTTGCGGGTGTGCCCCTTCGGCGGCGCAACCAGCTGAAACAGCCCGGTTACACGCTCTCCCGACGCGTGCGGGCGACTGTACGCGAGCGGGTGGGCCTTGTCAATTTGAGCAAAAGAATGTCGCTTCGCGACAAGCGGCGGCAGCCGGTGCCGCCGCTTTTCCCGCTCCGGCGGGCGCCGGTGCGTTACTCGCCGATCGCGCGCGCGGCCGTGTCGAGTTCCTGGTTCAGCACGCGCTGCTCGTCGCCGGACAGGCCGCCACTGTGCTGCGCGGACATGTCGTTCGATTCCTGGCGGATCACGTCGAGGCGGTGATGGAGCTGCGCGCCGTACGGCGGCGGGTAGTAGCCGCCGTTCACGCGTGCATCGATGCGGCGGTGCAGGTTGTCGATCCGGCCCTGGATCTGCTGCATCCGCTCGTTCGCGACGACCTGCGGATTCGGCCGCGGCGGGGGCGCCGGGCGGACCGGCTGCTGCGGCTGCACGATACAGGCCGCAAGCGAGGAAACCAGCACGCAGCACGCTGCTGCGCGAATCAACCGTTGCATCAACATTCTCCTGACGGATTGGTGTCGGATCGACTTTTTTGAGAAACGCATCAGACCAGTCTGCCGCTGACTTTCGTTCCCCCGGCATTTGTAACCGAATGTTCCGGCTGATCCCCCTGCATCGGCGCCGGCCGGACGCCACCGGCCGGCGCGCGGTGTCAGATCGTGCGGCGCACGAACGGCAGCCGGCGGCCGTCGTGCTCGCTCTGCGCGGCGAGCTCGATGATCGTCATCACGTCGACGGCGTCCTGCGCGGTGACGGGGAACGGCGCGCCGTCGCGGATCGATGCGGCGAGCGCGCGGTAGAACTCCGCGTACTGGCCATCGAGCGTCGGCACCGGGCGCTCGACCTCGACGTCGACTTCGCCGTCGAGCACGCGCAGCAGGCCGGGCGGGTTGCCGCCGCCGAATTCGACGTCGTCGGCGGTGAGGCCGGCCTTGAGCTGGTCTTCCTGCGTGTCGAGCCCGAACTTCTGGTAGCTGCCGCGCGTGCCGTGCAGCGTGAAGCGCGCGGGTTCGATCGCCGACAGCGCGCTCGCATGCAGCGCGACGTCCTTGTCCGGATAGCCGAGCTGCAGGTGCACGAAATCGGGCGCCGTGCCGTTGTCGCGGCGCGCCTTGACGGTCGCGCTCACCGTTTCCGGCAGGCCGAACAGCGCGAGCGCCTGATCGATCAGGTGCGGGCCGAGGTCGAGCAGCAGGCCGCCGCCGCGGGCCGGCTCTTCGCGCCAGCGCGTGCGCGGCGTCGGGCGGAAGCGGTCGAAGTGCGATTCGAAACAGGTCACCCGGCCGAGCTCGCCCGATTTGACGATGTCGCGCACGGTGAGGAAGTCGCCGTCCCAGCGGCGGTTGTGGAACGGCGCGAACAGCCGGCTGCGCGCATTCGCGAGCCGCGCGAGCGCGAGTGCCTCATCCGCGGTGAGCGTGACGGGCTTGTCGACGACCACGTGGCGGCCGGCTTCGAGCACCTGGCGCGCGAGCGCGAAGTGCGTGTCGTTCGGCGTGGCGATCACCACGCACTCGATGTCGTCGAGGCCGAGCAGCGTGTCGAGGTCGGGGACGACGCGCGCGCCCGGATACGCAGCCTGCGCGCGATCGGGCTGACCCGTCGCGATCGCGGCGACTTCCGTGCGGCCGCTCGTGGCGATCACGGGCGCGTGGAACGTCGCGCCGGCGAAACCGAAACCCATCAAACCAATCCTGAGCAATGACGACATGGCAATTCCTGGCTGCGAAGGAAACTAAAGGATGGCGCGCCGAGACGGCGCGAAGACGACCGGCTATTTTGGCATGGCGCCGCCGCTTGCATCGGCGCGTTCGGGCGAAATGCGCGGTGCGATGCGGCGCTTGCGCAAGGAAAGCCGGCATTTTGCGCGGGATCGTGCGCGGCGCGGTACGGCTGGCCGGCCCTGGGCGCGAGGTGCGCGCCGGGCCGCGACGTTCCGCTGGGGAACGTGCCGCATCATCCGCCCGCCCGTTGCCGCACCGCGGCTGCGACCTGCGCGGCCCACACCGTGCACGCCGATGCGCCGGGATGGAAGCCGTCGGCGGCCATCAGGTGCCGTTCGAGCGGCAGGTCGACCCGCAGGAACGTGCAGTGCGGCTGCGTGCCGGCCCAGCCGGCGAGCGCCGCATTGAGCCGTTTCGCGCGCCGCCCGAGATACCACGCGAGCGGCTGCGGCAGCGCCGGAAAGCGCTCCATCGGCGGCACCGCCGACAGGATCGCGTGCCCGACCCGGAAGCGCGCGGCGAGCAACCGGACGAGCTCGGCCTGCTGCGCCTGCCAGCGGGCCGGCGGCACGCCGCCCGTCACGTCGTTGACGCCGAGCGACGTGACGGCCACGTCGAACGGCTCGACCGGCTCGGCGGCGAGCCAGTCGACGAGCTCCCGCGTGGTCAGGCCGGTGCGCGCGAGCAGTTTCCAGCTCACGCGGTGCGTGGCCGCCAGC
>NZ_VWWH01000106.1:0-21049 GCF_011753045.1 Burkholderia sp. Ap-955 | reverse complement strand
CGCCGCGCGCGGGCGACGTGCGGGCCGCGTAGGGGCGGCGCAGCCCGTCGCGCGAGGTGCCGCACGGGGGGCGCAACGGCTAAGATGCGGGGTGCGTCATACGACGCCTATGCGGAGCCGTCACCATGGTAGATCGCCCGACTCTCGATGCCTACGACGCCCATGCCGCGCAATACGCGCAGGACTGGCTCGACCAGGCTGCACCCGACGACATGTACGCGCTGCTGGAGCAGCATTTCTCGCCGGGGCCGACCGCGGACGTCGGCTGCGGGGCCGGGCGCGATACGGCCTGGCTCGCGTCGCGCGGCTTCGACGTGCGCGGCTACGACGCGAGCGCCGCGCTGCTCGACGAGGCGCGCCGCCGCCATCCGGATCTCACCTTCGAGCTGGCCGCGCTGCCGGTGCTGGCCGGCGTGCCGTCCGGCGCGTTTCGCAACGTGCTGTGCGAAACGGTCGTCATGCATCTCGAACAGGCGGAAGCGGCCGCCGCCGCCGCGCGGCTGGCCGAGCTGCTGATGCCGGGCGGCACGTTGTACATGAGCTGGCGGGTGGCCGGAACCGGCGCGCTGCGCGACGAGCGCGGCCGCCTCTACACGCCGCTCGATTCGGCGCGGATGCGGGCGGCGCTGGGCGCCGGCACGCAGGTGATCGACGAGCACGAGGTCGTCAGCGCATCGTCCGGCAAGCGCGTGCACCGGCTGATCGTACGCAAGACCGCCGCCGCCTAGGTAAGGCGGTGCGGCGCCACGTTCATTCGCGGTTGAGTGCCGCTTCCCAGTTGATGTCGACGCAGAGCACCTGCATGCCGGTCGCGACCGGCGCGGCGATCGACGCGGTCACGCACAGGTGCGCCTCGTTGATCGACAGGTAGGGCGACGTCAGGTGCACGCGGCCCGGTGCGCGCATCGCGTCGATGAAGTACGGGCGACGTTCCCAGCTCGCGCCTTCGGAGTGCAGCAGCGGCCGGAAGCGCTTGGCGCGCTGCGAGACGCTGCCGCGTGCGAGCACGTTGTCGCCGATCTGGCGCCCCGATGCGTCGAGCAGGAAGCAGCGCGCGGTCTCGGGCAGCCCGAGTACGACGGCAGCCGCGTCGGTGAGCGGCTCGCCCGCGCCGAGCTTGCGGCTCGCTTCCTCGAGCGCCGCGACGTACGGTGCGAGCCGTTCCGCCTGCGTGCGCTCGCGTTCCGCGACGCGCAGCCGCAACGCGCCCGACAGCGTGTCCATGCAGCCCGCGGCGGCCTGCGGCTGCACCGGTTCGACGCTCGGCCTCGCGAAGTACTGGCCCTGCACGAAATCGACGTCGCACTCCAGTGCGATCAGCGCGTCGCGCTCGGTTGCGAGCCCGCCCATCAGCACGAGCTGCCCGGATTCGTGCAGCAGCGACACGAGCCCCGGCAGCACGCGTTCGAGATGTGAGTGCTCGCTCGCCTGCGCGAGAATGCCGCGGTCGAGCGTGACGATGTCGGGATGCAGGTGCCACACGCGGTCGATGTTCGAATGCTTCGCGCCGAATCCGACCAGTGCGATCAGGAAGCCGGCCTTGCGCAGCCCGTCGACGATCGCCGCGTAGCGCGGCGTCTCGCCGCCTGCCTGTTCGGGCACCTCGAGCACCACGCGATGCGGCGGCAGCCCGAGCGCCTTCAGGTTCGCGAGCAGCGCGTCGCTGTAGACGGTGTCCATCAGCGCGGCCGGATGCAGGCTCAGGAAGAGCCATTCGTCATGGCTGTCGAAGGCGTGGAAGTTGCCGAGATGCAGCGATTCGGCGAGCCGGCCGAGCTCGAGCAGGTCGCCGCGCCGCGCCGCCTGCGTGAACACCTCGTGTGACGCCACCTGGCGGCTTTCCTCGTCGTGCGCACGCAGCGACGCGTGATAGCCGATCGCGCGGCGGTGCGACACCGAGAAAACGGGCTGGAACACGCTGAACACGGTGTAGCCGCCGTACAGCACGGTGCGCCGGTTCCCGTCGTCGCCCGCGACAGGGCGGGGCGGCTGAAAGCCGGGGGGATCGATTTCGATCATGCTCATGATGTCGGCCGAAGGAAGACTGCCAGTTTACCTAGAGAATAGGCGAGCAAGAAGCGTGCACGGCGTCGTATCGCGTGCGGCGACGCGTCGCGCGGCCGAGCCGCGGGGCATCGTCGGCGTTTCAAATGCGCGTCGCGGGGCCGCGCTGCACCGTGATGGTGCGTGCCGACCCGGTTCGGCGCGCGCCACGCATCACGCGCGTTCGGACGGGTCGGTCTTGCGCGCGGTACTGCGGATCTCGGGCGCGAGCTGCGCGAAGATCCACGCGGAAGCCGCCGTGATGATCCCGACGCAGATGAACGTCGCGTGGAACGCCGGCAGCGTGTTGCTCGGCGTCACGGTGCGCAGCATGCCCGTGAACGTCGCGAGCAGCGCGCCTGCCACCGTGACACCGAGGCTCATCGACAGCATCTGCACGAGCGAGAACAGGCTGTTGCCGCTGCTCGCACCGCCCGTGCCGAGATCCTTCAGCGTCAGCGTGTTCATCGCGGTGAACTGCATCGAGTTGAAGCCGCCGAACAGCGCGAGATGCACGACCTTCACCCAGACGGGTACCGTGTCGCGCATCAGCGCGAAGCTGGCCATCATCACGCCGACCATGATCGTGTTCGCGAGCAGCACCTTGCGGTAGCCGTGCCGCGTGATCAGGCGCGTGATGATCCGCTTCGAGAACATCCCGGCGGCGGCCACCGGCAGCATCATCAGCCCGGCCTCGAAGGCCGAGTAGCCGAGGCTCACCTGCAGCAGCAGCGGAATCAGGTACGGCATCGCGCCGCTGCCGATCCGCGCGAACAGGTTGCCGAGCAGCCCGACGCTGAACGTGTGGATCCGGAACAGCTCGAGCGAGAAGATCGGTTGCGGCGCGCGCACCGCATACAGCCCGTACGCGACGAAGCACGCGAGGCTCAGGATCAGCAGCACGAGCACGGCCGCGTGCTGCATTCCGAGATCGGCGAGCCCGTCGAGCGACAGCGAAATCGCGACCATGCCGATCGTCAGCAGCAGATAGCCCTTCAGGTCGAAGCGGCCGACGGCCGGGTTGCGCGAATCGGGCATCGAATAGAAGGTTGCGATGCAGCCCGCGACGCCGACCGGCACGTTGATCAGGAAGATCCAGTGCCACGACGCGATCTTCACGAGCCAGCCGCCGAGCGTCGGCCCGATCAGCGGGCCGATCAGGCCCGGAATCGCGACGAACGACAGCGCGGGCAGGTAGCGTTCGGCCGGAAACGTGCGCAGCACCGCGAGCCGTCCGACCGGCAGCAGCATCGCGCCGCCGACGCCCTGCACGACGCGGAACGCGACCAACTGCGTCAGCGTATGCGCGTTTGCGCACAGCAGCGAGCCGAGCGAGAACACCAGGATCGCGCTGAAGAACACCCGCCGCGTGCCGAAGGTATCAGCGAGCCAGCCCGACACGGGGATCATCACCGCCATCGTCAGCGAGTACGCGATCACGACCGACTGCATGCGCAGCGGCGATTCGCCGAGGCTCGCGGCCATCGACGGCAGCGCCGTGTTGACGATCGTCGAATCGAGCGTCTGCATGAAGAAGCCCGTTGCGACGAGCCAGAGCATCACGGTGAGGTTCTTTTCGCCGGGAGCGGCGGCAGGCGGGCGCTGGAACATGGGGGCGGGATGGTGGCGCGGGACAGCCGACATTGTAGGGAAAGCCCTTGCGCCGTGCAGCTTCGGCGCAAGGGCGGTGCGCAGTCCGGCCGGCGGGTGCCGTCCCCGTTGAATGACCAGTACAGTTCAGCCAAAAGTGTCTGCAGCCGTATCTGTCCGTGTGCTGCCGCTGTCCGAAATACTGATGCCATCGGACCCGTGCGACTAGGAGGCTGCCATGCGCGAACTGCGACTTTATGTGATCGATGGCGACGAGCCGGCCGGTCGGTGGCGGATCGTCGATCGCACCTCGCTGGAGGTGGCCGACGGTGAGGTCTGGGTGACGATCGAGGGGAGGCACGACGATCACTGGCTCGGTGCCGGGGATTCGTTGATGCTGATGCCCGGCATGCGCGTATGGGTCAGCGCGGGGTCGCAGCGTGCGACGTTCGCGTTCGGTCCGCTCGAGGTGCCGGCGAGGCGCGCCGCGCAGGCGTGGTGGAGGCCGCTCGTCGCGTGGCGCGACGGCCGGCGTCATGCGCCCGTTTCGCTGCCGACGTAGCACGCCCCGGGGTTGGATCAGTGCTCCGTCCATGCATTGTTCGAGCGCATGCGTGATTCAGCCGGCCTTGTGGGTATGCGGCGATCCGCGTGATCTGCGAGTCCGGCTCCGGTACGTCCCGGTCGCGCGAGCGTTTCGTGTCGGCACGGCAGCGTGCGGGCAGCCGCACGCTGTCCGCGTGATGGTAGCGATGCCCGGTTGCGCGATCCGGTCGTGAGCGCAGCAGGTCGCGGTTCACCTGTGCAGGGGGCGCGCCGGTATCGAGGATACTGGCAGGCTTCCTGCGCACTCGAAGGTGTGATGTCGGCCGCTCCTGCCGGAACGCAGGGGATACGACCGCGCGATGTTCGGATTCGTGCAATCAGGATTGCTCGCGACCGCCGCCGATCCTAGACTCGATCTTGTCTTCCTCATCGCCCATTCCGCCATGACACCCGAACTCGCGCTGGCGCATCTGTGGCGGCTCGCACACGGCGGCCCCGGCGCGCTGGCCCGTGCGACCGTGACGGGGCAGGACCCGACGCTGCCGTCGACCTTCCGCGTCGGCACGCTGGCCGCGGCGACGATCGCGGCAGCCGGGCTCGCGGCGGCCGAATGCCACCGGCTTCGCACGGGCGTCGCGCAATCCGTCGACGTGTCGGTGCGCGACGCGCTCATCGCATTCCGCAGCGAACGCTATCTGCGCGTGGACGATGGTCCGCCACCGGAGTTGCGTCATCCGGTGACGGGCTTCTTCGAGACGGGCGACGGCCGCTGGATCCAGCTGCACGCGAACTTCCCGCATCACCTGAATGGAATTCTCGACATACTTGGCTGCAGCGCGCAGCGGGACGATGTCGCCGCGGCGATCCGCACGCGGGACGGCGCGGCACTCGATACTGCGCTGGCCGAGGCCGGGCTGTGCGCGGCATTGATCAGAACACCTGACGAGTGGGCGTCACTCGAGCAGGCGCGCGCGATCGCGTCGCTGCCGCTGTTCGAGATCGAGCGGATCGGCGACGCGCCGGCCGAGCCGATCGGCCGCGGCGAAGCCGGCCAGCCGCTTACGGGTGTGCGCGTGCTCGATCTCACGCGCATCATCGCGGGGCCGGTCGCGGGCCGCACGCTGGCGTCGCACGGCGCGCAGACGCTGCTCGTCAACGGCCCGCACCTGCCGAACATCGCGCCGCTCGTGATCGACAACGGGCGCGGCAAGCGTTCGACGTGGATCGACCTGCGCGATGCGGCGGGCATCGATACGCTGCACGCGCTCGCACACGACGCGGATGTGTTCCTGCAGTCGTACCGGCCCGGCGCGCATGCGGCGCGCGGCTTCGCGCCGCATGCGCTGGCGATGCGGCGGCCCGGCATCGTGTACGTATCGATATCCGCGTACGGGCATGCGGGGCCGTGGGCGCAGCGGCGCGGCTTCGACAGCCTCGTGCAGTCGGCGAGCGGAATCGCATGGCAGGAGCAGCAGGCTGCGCACGCGGACGGGCCGCGCCACCTGCCGTGCCAGGCGCTCGATCATGCAACGGGCTATCTCGCGGCGTTCGGCGCGATGATCGCGCTCGCGCGCCGGGCGCGCGAAGGGGGAAGCTGGCACGTGCGGCTGTCGCTCGCGCAGACGGGACGCTGGCTGCAGTCGTTCGGCATCGTGCCGGACGGCCTGCAGGCACCCGATTTCGCGCGCACCGACGTGAGCGACCGGATCGAGCGCATCGCGTCGCCGTTCGGCACGCTCGACACGGTGCGGCCGGCCGAGCGGTTGTCGGCGACCCCGCCGTCGCTTGCGCGCCCGCCCGTGCCGCTCGGCACCGACGACGCGCGCTGGCTGTGAGGGCCGGCCGCGCGGCGGGCGTTACTTGCGCAGCTCGACGACGAAGTCGTAGTAGTCGTTGCGGCAGTAGGTATCGGTCAGTTCGATCGCGCGCTGGTCCGACGTATAGCCGATTCGTGTGATCAGCAGCAGCGCGTCGTGCGGCGCGATGCCCATCTGCTCGGCGATCTCGTCGGTCGCGTTGACCGCGCGGAAATGCTGCAGTGCGCGCACGATCGGCGTGCCGCGCGCTTCGAGATAGCTGTACAGCGAGCCGCCGATTGCCTGCGGATCGGGGATCAGCGTCGCGGGGAACGTCGAATTCTCGACGGCCATCACGATGCCGTCGGCGAGGCGCAGGCGTTTCAGGCGCGTAACCGATGCGGCCGGCGACAGCCCGAGCTGGATCACTTCGTCGCGGTTCGCCGGCTGGATCTCGCGCGCGAGCCATTGCGAGCTCGGCTTGAAGCCGCGCCGTTCGAGCATTTCGCTGAAGCTCGACAGCCGCGACAGCGGATCTTCGTAGCGCGGCTGGATGAAGTTGCCGGCGCCCTGCGTGCGGCGAATCAGGCCTTGTTCGACGAGCAGCGCGATCGCCTTGCGCGCGGTGATGCGCGAGACGCCGAGCGCATCGGACAGCACGCGCTCGGAGGGCAATGCCTCGCCGGCCGTCCAGCGGTTGTCGTGGATCGCGTCGCCGAGCTTGCGGGCGAGCTGCAGGTAGAGCGGCGTGTCGTTGTCGGGGTCGGGGCGCAGGTCCTGCCAGCGGTCGTCCGTGGATGCCTTCATGGAGTGGGTATCGATCTGATTGCGGCCATTCTAAGTCATCACGTGGCGCCGTTATAGCCGGTTTTTGCCGTGCAATAGGTGAATGGCGCGCCGATTGACTACACTGATGCGTCGTATTCCATGGCTGGGCCGCGGTGCGCGGCCACGAATCCGCAACGAGGAACGCATGACAGACACGATCGCCACGGTCGTCCTGCCGGATGGCGAGACGATTCCGAAGCTTGGCCTGGGCACGTGGGAAATGGGCGAACGGCACGCCCGGCGCGCGGACGAGATCGCCGCGCTGCGCGAAGGCGTCGCGCTCGGGATGACGCTGGTCGATACGGCCGAGATGTACGGCGACGGCGCGACCGAGGAGCTGGTCGGCGAAGCACTCGCGGGCTTGCGCGACGACGTGTTCCTCGTCAGCAAGGTCTATCCGCACCATGCGAGCCGGCGTGGCGTCGTCGCCGCATGCGACGCGAGCCTCAAGCGCCTGCGTACCGATCGGCTCGACCTGTACCTGCTGCACTGGCGCGGCTCGGTGCCGCTCGAGGAGACGGTCGAAGGCTTCGAGGCGCTGCAGCGCGCGGGCAAGATCCGCCACTGGGGCGTTAGCAACTTCGATACGGCCGACATGGCCGAGCTCGTCGATGATGCCGGTGGCGGCGCGTGCGCGACCAACCAGATCCTTTACAACATCGCGCGGCGCGGCCCCGAGTTCGACCTGCTGCCGTGGCTTGCCGAGCACCGGATGCCGGCGATGGCCTACAGTCCGGTCGATCACGGGCGGCTGCCGAAGCGTTCGCCGCTCGACGAAATTGCGCGGCTGCGCGGCGTGTCGGTGATGCGCGTCGCGCTCGCGTGGGTGCTCGCGCAGCCGGGGGTGCTCGCGATCCCGAAGGCGTCGCGGCTCGAACACGTGCGCGACAACCGGGCCGCGCTCGATTTCGAATTGAGCGATGACGAGCGCGCGCAGCTTGACGCGTATTTCCGTCCGCCGCGCAGCAAGCGCGCGCTCGAGATGCTCTGACGGCACCCGGTCGGGCAATGCGTCCGGTCAGTGGTTGCCGCCGGACGAGCCGCCGTTGCCGTGACCGCCGCCATTGCCGTTGCCGTTGCCAACGCCATTGGCACCACCATTGCCAGCGCCACCACTGCCGTTGCCATTGCCATTGCCACCGCCATTGCCGTGACCACCGGTGCCATGGCCGCCGCCGTCACCGTTGCCGTGACCACCGCCGTCGCCATGGCCGCCACCGTTGCCGTGGCCACCACCGTCGCCGTGACCACCACCGTCGCCATGGCCGCCACCGTTGCCGTGGCCACCGCCGTCGCCGTGACCACCGCCGTCGCCGTGGCCACCACCGTTGCCGTGGCCACCACCGTTGCCGTGACCACCGCCGTCGCCGTGACCACCGCCGTCGCCATGGCCACCACCGTTGCCATGGCCACCACCGTCGCCGTGACCACCGCCGTCGCCATGGCCACCACCGTTGCCATGGCCACCACCGTCGCCGTGGCCACCACCGTCGCCGTGACCACCGCCGTCGCCATGGCCGCCACCGTTGCCATGGCCACCACCGTCGCCGTGACCACCGCCGTCGCCATGGCCACCACCGTTGCCATGGCCACCACCGTCGCCGTGACCACCGCCGTCACCATGGCCACCGCCGTCGCCGTGACCACCACCGTCGCCGTGACCACCGCCGTCGCCGTGACCACCACCGTCGCCGTGACCACCGCCGTCGCCATGGCCACCACCGTTGCCATGGCCACCACCGTCGCCGTGACCACCGCCGTCGCCGTGGCCACCACCGTCGCCGTGACCACCGCCGTCGCCGTGACCACCACCGTCGCCGTGGCCACCGCCGTCGCCGTGGCCACCGCCGTCGCCATGGCCACCACCGTCGCCGTGGCCACCACCGTCGCCGTGACCACCGCCGTCACCGTCGCCGCCGCCTCCGTGTCCGCCATGGCCTCCGCCACCGGAAGTACCACCACCGGAAGTACCACCACCGGAAGTACCACCACCGGAAGTACCGCCACCGGAAGTACCGCCACCGGAAGTACCGCCACCGGAAGTACCGCCACCGGAAGTACCGCCACCGGAAGTGCCGCCACCGGAAGTACCGCCTCCCGAAGTGCCGCCACCGGAAGTACCGCCTCCCGAAGTCCCGCCACCGGAAGTACCGCCACCCGAAGTGCCGCCACCCGAAGAACCACCCCCGGAAGAACCTCCACCCGAACCCCCGCTGCCAGACGCATTGCCTCCGCGGCCCGAGCCGCCCGTACCATTCGTGCCGCCGGATGTTCCGCTTGTCGTTCCGCCGACACCAGCAGGCCCGACGGTACCGTTCCCGTTGTTGCCGCTACCGCTAGCGTTGCCATTTCCGCTAGCGGGGCTGCCGCCGCTGCCATTGCCGGCCGAGCCTGCGCCATTTCCGCCAACGCGCCCGCCGGCGAACACGTGCACAGCGCACGCAGCCGGATTGGCTTTGCACGGCGAAGCGTCGTCGACCAGCGTCATGATGGCGTCCGCGCTGGCAACTGCATTGGCCGCGGCGTCCGGTGTCGCATCCTGTGCGACGGCATACGAGCAGCAGCACGCGAACGCGGCTGCGGCGAACAAGGTTGCGCGATAGCGCCGTCCCGGCGTACGGAACGGTTGTTTCTTCTTGAGCATCATGGCCTCCCCATGCGCGCGATGCCTCGTCGCCGCGCGGTTACCTAGGTGTGGTGCAGGGAGCCGGTAAAGGTTCGTAGTCCTATCGGCAGCCGATCGCTTTCGGGCGGGCGCTGGACGCCAGCCGCGAGCGCGGAACGGTATGCGGGCCCGCCGTGCGAATCTCTATTTGCGAGATTCGTGCCACCGGCCGCCTGCGCCCGTCGCGCAAGGCGCACGCGAGCGCGCGACGGCGCCTGCAACGTCTTTGGGGGGAGTTTTGTTTCCGGAATGAAACGTCTGAGCTATGTTCAGCGCGCAGGCGCATCGGCCGCGCGCTGCCAGCGGTGGAGCAGGATCGACGCGATCCAGCAGACGAGGAACAGGGCGACGATGCCGTAGCCGATCGAGCCGAAGCGTTCGCCGAGCGCATCGAGCGCGTCGCGCACGGGGCCTGTCAGAGACAGCTTGTCGGCCAGCAGGCCGGCCGCCTCGATCCCGCCGATCGCCAGCGCGACGGCCGCCGACACGAACGTGATGCTCGCGTTGTAGAGCAGCTTGCGCTGCGGATCGTCCATCGCCCAGCCGTACGCGTGAATCATCAGCACGTTGTCGGTCGAGTCGATCAGCGTCATGCCGGCGGTGAAAAGCGCGGGAAACAGCATGACCGTATAGACCGGCAGCCCCTGGCTCGCCTGCGCGGCGGCGATCGCGAGCAGGCCGATTTCGGTTGCAGTATCGAAACCTAGTCCGAACAACACGCCGACCGGGTACATGTGCCAGCTCTTCGACACGAACCGGAACAGCGGACGCAGCAGCCGGGACACGAGTCCGGCAGGGCGGTGCACATGCGCGGCATCGTGTGCGTGCCCGTGCGTGCCGCGATAGCGCCGCCACACGTCGCGCAGGATCATCAGGTTCACGCACGCGAGCACGAGCAGGAAGGTGGCCGATACCGCCGTGCCGATCGTGCCGCCGATCTCGCGGAATGCATCGAACCGGTCGCGCAGCGCGAACGCGGTCAGCGCGATGCCGAGCGTCGCGGCGATCACGATCGTCGAATGGCCGAGCGAGAAGAACAGGCCGACGCTCACCGGCCGCTGGCCGTCCTGCATCAGCTTGCGCGTCGCGACGTCGATCGCGGCGATGTGATCGGCGTCGACCGCATGACGCAGCCCGAGCCCGTACGCGATCGCCGCGGTGCCGAGCAGCAGCGGATGGTCGCGCAGCACCGCGAATGCCCACAGCCAGACGGCGACGTTCGCGGCGATCAGGCCGGCATAGAGGGTCAGCAGGCGGCGCAGGGCAGGGGTGGGCGGCATCGGGCGGGTTCCATCTGACGAATCGCCATCCATTGTGGCACGCGAAAAAAAGCACGGCGCGCCGATCAACAAGCCGCGAACGCGATGCGCGCCGGATGAAAAAAAGCCCGTCCGGAACCGGACGGGCTTCGCGCACATGCGCCGGAGCGCGAGCGCGCCGCGCTTACTTCACTTTCGCGTTGATCACGGCTTCCGACACGTTCGCCGGCGTTTCCGCGTAGTGCTTGAACTCCATCGTGTACGTCGCACGGCCCTGCGTGGCCGAGCGTAGCGACGTCGAATAGCCGAACATCTCCGCGAGCGGCACCTCGGCACGCACCAGCTTGCCGCCGCCTCCCGCGATGTCCTCCATCCCCTGCACGATGCCGCGCCGGCTCGACAGGTCGCCCATCACGTTGCCCATGAAGTCCTCGGGCGTCTCGACCTCGACGGCCATCATCGGCTCGAGCAGCACGGGCTTTGCCTTGCGCATCGCTTCCTTGAACGCCATCGAGCCGGCCATCCGGAACGCGTTTTCGTTCGAGTCGACGTCGTGGTACGAGCCGAACGTCAGATGCACTTTCACGTCGACGACCGGGTAGCCCGCGAGCACGCCGCTCTTCAGCGTCTCGGTGATGCCCTTGTCGACGGCCGGGATGAATTCGCGCGGAATCACGCCGCCCTTGATCTCGTCGAGGAACTCGTAGCCCTTGCCGGGGTTCGGCTCGAGCGTGATCACCGCGTGGCCGTACTGGCCGCGACCACCCGACTGCTTGACGAACTTGCCCTCGACGTCGGACGCCGTCGTGCGCACCGTCTCGCGATACGCGACCTGCGGCTTGCCGACCGTCGCCTCGACGCCGAATTCGCGCTTCATCCGGTCGACCAGGATTTCGAGGTGAAGCTCGCCCATCCCCGAAATGATCGTCTGGCCGGACTCTTCGTCGGTCTGCACGCGGAACGACGGATCTTCCTGCGCGAGGCGGTTCAGCGCGAGGCCCATCTTTTCCTGGTCGGCCTTCGTCTTCGGCTCGACGGCCTGCGAGATCACCGGCTCCGGGAATTCCATCTTCTCGAGGATGATCGGCTTCGCCGGATCGCACAGCGTGTCGCCGGTGGTCGCTTCCTTCAGGCCGACGGCCGCCGCGATGTCGCCCGCGCGCACTTCCTTGATTTCCTTGCGCTCGTTCGCATGCATCTGCAGGATCCGGCCGAGCCGTTCCTTCTTGTCCTTGGTCGCGTTGAGCACCGTGTCGCCGGATTCGACGACGCCCGAATACACGCGGAAGAAGATCAGCTGGCCGACGAACGGGTCGGTCATGATCTTGAACGCGAGCGACGAGAACGGCTCGTCATCGCTCGGATGGCGTTCCGCCGGCTTTTCCGGATCGGCGAAGTCGTGGCCGAGAATCGCCGGCACGTCGACCGGCGACGGCAGGTAGTCGATCACCGCGTCGAGCATCGCCTGCACGCCCTTGTTCTTGAACGCGCTGCCGCACAGCATCGGTACGATCTCGTTCGCGATCGTGCGCTTGCGCAGCGCGGCCTTGATCTCGTCCTCGGTCAGCGATTCATGGTCGTGCAGGTATTTCTCGAGCAGTTCCTCGCTCGCTTCCGCCGCGGCCTCGACCATCTTTTCGCGCCATTCATGTGCGAGCTCGACGAGGTTCGCCGGGATGTCCTCGTACGAGAACTTCACGCCCTGGCTTTCGTCGTCCCACACGATCGCCTTCATCTTCACGAGATCGACGACGCCCTGGAAATGATCTTCCGCGCCGATCGGAATCTGGATCGGCACGGCGACGCCCTTCAGGCGCTCGCCGATCTGCTTCTGCACGCGGAAGAAATCGGCGCCGATGCGGTCCATCTTGTTGACGAACGCGATGCGCGGCACCTTGTACTTGTTGGCCTGGCGCCAGACGGTCTCGGACTGCGGCTGCACGCCGCCGACCGAGTCGTAGACCATGCACGCGCCGTCGAGCACACGCATCGAGCGTTCGACTTCAATGGTGAAGTCGACGTGCCCGGGCGTGTCGATGATGTTGATCCGGTGCTCGGGATAGTTGCCGGCCATGCCCTTCCAGAAGGCCGTGGTCGCGGCCGACGTGATCGTGATGCCGCGTTCCTGCTCCTGCTCCATCCAGTCCATCGTGGCCGCGCCGTCGTGCACTTCACCGATCTTGTGGCTCACGCCGGTGTAAAACAGGATGCGCTCGGTCGTCGTGGTCTTGCCGGCATCGATGTGAGCGCTGATCCCGATATTTCGATAGCGCTCGATGGGGGTTTTGCGGGGCACGTGAACCTCCTTAGGTTCGGATGTAAGCGGGCCGACAGTGGCGGCCCGGGCTGGACAAGCGAGACTTAAAGCATAGCGCTTGCGCGTGGCTTTTGCAGATGCGGCCGGCAGCGGCGGAATCAAGCCGGGCGCCACCGCTGGCGGGCGAAAAAAAGCCGGCGCGCAACGGGCGGCCGGCTTCGGTCGGTGCGCGGCACGGCGCCGCGGCAATGGCCGTTACTGGGCCTTCGGCAGGCCTTCGAGCTTCATGCCGGGCTTGATGCCCTTCGCCGCGAACCAGCCCTTGCTCATTTCGAGCGCATAGACGCCGTTGTTGCGCGGGCAGTGGTTGTCGGTCGTCTCGGCCTTCATCTCGTCGATGTCGGTGATCGTGCCGTCCGCGCGGATGAACGCGATCGACAGCGGAATCAGCGTGTTCTTCATCCAGAAGCAATGCACCGCGTTCTCGTTGAACACGAACAGCATGCCTTCGTTCGGCGCGAGCTGCGAACGGTACATCAGCCCCTGTTCGCGGTCGGGGTCGTTCGCGGCGACGGCCGCGTCGATCACGTACATGCCGGCGCGCAGCTTCACGCGCGGGAATTCGCTCGGCTGCTTGGCGCCGGGCGGCACTTGCGCGCTGGCGGCCTGCATGCCGAACGCCATGACGGCGAGTGCGGCGGGAAACACGGCGGCGCGCGCAAGGCGGCCGAGCGACGAGCGCAGGGAGAATTGCACAGCAAGGCTCCTATCTGGAAAACAAGACCCGCATGGTACGCGATGCGTGTCGTCGGGCACAAAAAGAAAAAGGCAGATCGCCTTGCGGTGATCTGCCTTTCAACGCCGTAAGAACGGCAAGACTGCGTGTTCTTGACTGCGTTATTTATTACAGCAAGCTTACTTAGTTCGAAGCAGCTGCCGGTGCTGCTGCGTCGCTCGCTGCAGCCTTCTTCGATGCCTTGTGGTGCTTCTTAGCTGCGTGGTGCTTCTTAGCAGCGTGCTTAGCCGGTGCCGAAGCAGCTTCAGCAGCAGCCGGAGCAGCTTCCGGAGCCGATGCTTGTGCGAATGCAGCCGTTGCGAAGAGACCAGCGACCAGAGCAGCGATCAGTTTGTTCATGTTGTGTTCCTCAGCTTTAGTTAATTAACCAAATGACCCGGCAATAGGAGTCATGTCGTCTAACGGTGCCATCCACCTTTCGGTTGACAGACGCTTCGAGAAATTTCTCATTGCGCTGCGGGCGCCGAATCGTATTCGATAAAAACGTCGCTTTCGTGACGCAAACACGGGTTCGGCTGCCAATGCCGGATAGCTAAGGTTGGCATCTGCGTGGTTTAACGCGCGATCTTCGCAGCCGGTTGACGAAAAAGATGACGAAAAATTCGCGCGTCCCGAATTCGTCATCCGGCGGGCGCGAAACCGTCCCACGGCGCGCGCGGCGGCAGCGCGATTGTTTCTCCCGGTGCAATGCCGAGCGCGAATATATCCAGCGCGCCGATGCCGACGCGCACCAGGCGCAACGTCGGGAAGCCGACGGCTGCCGTCATCCGGCGCACCTGCCGGTTCTTGCCCTCGGTGATCGCAAGCTCGATCCACGTCGTCGGGATCGCGGCGCGGTAGCGGATCGGCGGATTGCGCGGCCACAGCGTATCGGGCGGCTCGATGAACTCGGCGCGGCACGGACGCGTCACGTAGTCGCCGAGGTCGACGCCGCGCGCGAGCGCCTTCAGGTCGGCGGGGCCGGGCGCGCCCTCGACCTGCGCCCAGTAGCGCTTGACGAGCTTGTGGCGCGGCTCGGCGATGCGCGCCTGAAGCGCGCCGTCGTCGGTGAGCAGCAGCAACCCCTCGCTGTCCGCGTCCAGCCGGCCGGCCGCGTAGACGCCGGGCGTTTTTACCCAGTCGCCGAGCGACGGGCGCGTCTCGTGCGCGGAAAACTGGCAAATCGTGCCGAACGGCTTGTTGAGGGCGATCAGGTTCATGGCGAGGCGTCCGCCCGGCGCGCCGCGGGAAGCGGGGGCGGGCGGTCTATGGCAAATGGCGGAATCTTAATGCATAATACGGAACGGCAAGTCCTCTGTCTTATATAAGACATAAGTGGGGTCTTGATACGCAGTGCCGCGCTTCATGCCGAAGTGCCCGGTTGGGGCGCTAGAATAGCGGCTCGCTGTTGCCGTCACGGGGTGGCCATGCCGCGCCCCCGCCGCGCGCGCAGCTTCGACCAGCATCACCTGCTCAGCCACGTCACTGGAGTCGATCATGCCGTATCAGCACATCAAGGTTCCGGAAGGCGGTGACAAGATCACCGTCAACAAGGACTTCTCGCTCAACGTTTCCGATCAGCCGATCATTCCCTATATCGAAGGCGACGGTACGGGCTTCGATATCACGCCGGTCATGATCAAGGTCGTCGACGCGGCGGTCGCGCATGCCTACAAGGGCAAGCGCAAGATCCACTGGATGGAGATTTTCGCGGGCGAGAAGGCGACGAAGGTGTACGGTCCGGACGTGTGGCTTCCGGACGAAACGCTGCAGGTGCTGAAGGAATACGTGGTGTCGATCAAGGGGCCGCTCACGACCCCGGTCGGCGGCGGCATCCGTTCGCTGAACGTCGCGCTGCGCCAGGAACTCGACCTGTACGTGTGCCTGCGCCCGGTGCAGTACTTCAAGGGCGTGCCGTCGCCGGTGCGCGAGCCGCAGAAGATCGACATGGTGATCTTCCGCGAGAACTCGGAAGACATCTACGCAGGCATCGAATGGGCCGCGGGCTCCGAGCAGGCGAAGAAGGTGATCAAGTTCCTGCAGGACGAGATGGGTGTGAAGAAGATCCGCTTCCCGGAAACCTCGGGGATCGGCGTCAAGCCCGTGTCGACGGAAGGCACCGAGCGTCTCGTGCGCAAGGCGATCCAGTATGCGATCGACAACGATCGCAAGTCGGTCACGCTGGTGCACAAGGGCAACATCATGAAGTTCACGGAAGGTCTGTTCCGTGACGCCGGCTACGCGCTTGCGCAGAAGGAATTCGGCGGCGAGCTGATCGACGGCGGCCCGTGGATGCGCGTGAAGAACCCGAAGACGGGCAACGAGATCGTGATCAAGGATTCGATCGCCGATGCGTTCCTGCAGCAGATCCTGCTGCGCCCGGCCGAATACGACGTGATCGCCACGCTGAACCTGAACGGCGACTACATCTCCGACGCGCTGGCCGCGCAGGTCGGCGGCATCGGGATCGCGCCGGGCGCGAACCTGTCGGATTCGGTCGCGATGTTCGAAGCGACGCACGGTACCGCACCGAAGTACGCGGGCAAGGATTACGTGAACCCCGGTTCCGAGATCCTGTCCGCGGAAATGATGCTGCGCCACCTCGGCTGGACGGAAGCAGCCGACACGATCATCGCCGCGATGGAGAAGTCGATCCTGCAGAAGCGCGTCACGTACGACTTCGCGCGCCTGATGGAAGGGGCGACGCAGGTGTCGTGCTCGGGCTTCGGTGAAGTGCTGATCGAGAACATGTAAGACCCCTTCCGGGGTGGGCCGGCAGATTGCCGGCCGCCCCGGCGCCTACTGCCGGCGCCGGAGCGTTTCGTGGATGGCAGGTTTGTTGGCAGGGCGGTCCGGCATGCGGGCCGCGGCGCCGCGATGCGGCCCGGAGCCCCTGCAAGGTAGAACATGACGGCCCTCGCAACACCACCGCCCGGCTGAGCCGGCGCGCCCCTTTCGCGACCGACCCGGTCGCTCCCCGCCGGTTACCCGCCGGCGCTCCCTGTTCAACAATCACGTAGCAACGCATCGACCATGTCCACTTCGCCCAAGATCATCTACACCCTCACCGACGAAGCGCCCGCGCTCGCGACCTATTCGCTGCTGCCGATCGTCAAGGCCTTCACGCGCTCGTCCGGCGTCGCCGTCGAAACGCGCGACATCTCGCTCGCCGGCCGCATCATCGCCGCATTCGCGGACGTCCTGCCGCCCGAGCAGAAGGGTTCCGACGATCTGGCCGAACTGGGCCAGCTCACGCTGAAGCCGGAAGCGAACATCATCAAGCTGCCGAACATCAGCGCATCGGTGCCGCAGCTCAAGGCCGCGATCGCCGAACTGCAGGCGCAGGGCTACAAGCTGCCGGCCTACCCGGAAGATCCGTCGACGGACGAAGAGAAGGCGGTCAAGGCCCGCTACGACAAGATCAAGGGCAGCGCGGTGAACCCGGTGCTGCGCGAAGGCAACTCCGACCGTCGCGCGCCGCTGTCGGTCAAGAACTACGCACGCAAGCATCCGCACAAGATGGGCGCGTGGAAGGCGACGTCGAAGGCACACGTCGCGCACATGAGCGAAGGCGATTTCTACGGCAGCGAGAAGTCGGCGCTGATCGCCGATGCCGGCAGCGTGAAGATCGAACTCACGACGACCGACGGCGCGAAGAAGGTGCTGAAGGAAAAGACGGCCGTGAAGGCCGGTGAAGTGATCGACGCGTCGGTGATGAGCCGCAACGCGCTGCGCAGCTTCATCGAAGCGCAGATCGCCGACGCGAAGGCGCAGGACGTGCTGTTCTCGGTGCACCTGAAGGCGACCATGATGAAGGTCTCGGACCCGATCCTGTTCGGTCACTTCGTGTCGGTGTTCTACCGCGACGCGCTCGCGAAGCACGCGGACGTGCTGGCGAAGGTCGGCTTCAACCCGAACAACGGCATCGGCGACCTGTACGCGCGCCTGAAGGACCTGCCGGCCGACACGCGCGAAGCGATCGAAGCCGACGTCAAGGCTGAATACGCAGTGCGTCCGCGCCTGGCGATGGTCAACTCGGACAAGGGCATCACGAACCTGCACGTGCCGAGCGACGTGATCGTCGATGCATCGATGCCGGCGATGATCCGCGATTCGGGCGGCATGTGGGGCCCGGACGGCCAGCTGTACGACGCGAAGGCCGTGATTCCGGACCGCTGCTACGCAGGGGTCTACCAGGCCGTGATCGAGGACTGCAAGCAGCATGGCGCGTTCGATCCGGTCACGATGGGCAGCGTGCCGAACGTCGGCCTGATGGCGCAGGCGGCTGAAGAATACGGTTCGCACGACAAGACGTTCCAGATCCCGGCGGACGGCGTCGTGCGCGTGACCGACGAAGCGGGCAACGTGCTGCTCGAGCATGCCGTGGAAGCGGGCGACATCTGGCGCATGTGCCAGACGAAGGACGCACCGGTGCAGGATTGGGTCAAGCTCGCGGTCAACCGCGCACGCGCGACCGGCGCACCGGCCGTGTTCTGGCTCGATCCGGCGCGTGCGCACGACGCGCAGATCATCGCGAAGGTCGAACGCTACCTGAAGGATCACGACACGAACGGCCTCGACATCCGCATCATGACGCCGGTCGAAGCCACGCGTTTCTCGCTCGAGCGCATCCGCGCGGGCAAGGACACGATTTCGGTGACCGGCAACGTGCTGCGCGACTACCTGACCGACCTGTTCCCGATCATGGAACTCGGCACCAGCGCGAAGATGCTGTCGATCGTGCCGCTGATGGCCGGCGGCGGGATGTTCGAGACGGGTGCCGGCGGTTCCGCGCCGAAGCACGTGCAGCAGTTCGTCGAGGAAGGCTTCCTGCGCTGGGATTCGCTCGGCGAATTCCTCGCGCTGGCCGCGTCGCTCGAACACCTCGGCAACGCGTACCAGAACCCGAAGGCGGTCGTGCTCGCGAAGACGCTCGACCAGGCGACCGGCAAGTTCCTGGACGAGAACAAGTCGCCGGCGCGCAAGGTCGGCGGCCTCGACAACCGCGGCAGCCACTTCTATCTGTGCCTGTACTGGGCGCAGGCGCTGGCCGAGCAGACCGAGGACGCGGCGCTGAAGGCACAGTTCGAAGGCGTGGCGAAGGCGCTGTCCGACAGCGAAGCGCGCATCCTGGAAGAACTGGCGGCCGCGCAGGGCAAGGCGCAAGCCATCGGCGGCTACTACCGTCCGAACGTCGACCTGACGAGCCAGGCCATGCGCCCGAGCGCGACGCTGAACGGCATCGTCGACTCGGTCGCCTGACGCAGGCCGCGCGAGCGCGCGGGCCGATGCGTGTGCCGGTGCGGCGGGCATTGCCGCCTGACGCCGGCCACACAAGAAAAACGCCCCGGGTCGCCCGGGGCGTTTTTCGTTGCAGATGTACCATTCAGACGTGAACGATTTCCCATTCGGCGATTTCGTCCGGCACTTCGAGCGTCGCCGTGTCCAGTTCGGACGGTTGCGCGCAGTCGCCGCGGGAGATGTGGTCGGCTGCCACTTCAGGGCACGAGAATGCGCCGAGCGAGGCGTTGCCGAACGTCGCTTCCCAGCCGCCGTTTGCCGGCAGGATGTAGAACGACCCGAGCGCTGAACCAAAGCGAAATCCCTTCATTTCCGTTCTCCCTTTCTGATCTCAAGCGATTCTGGTGTGCCGCCTGCCGGCTTGGCCGGCTGTGGCCCGACTGGCTGCTTGCGCCGGGTTCCGTATCGAACGTCGTGGCGAAGCGTCAGTGCATGGAACAAAGTCTACGTCCGCGGCCCGATCGGATGGTGCAGGTAGAACGGCTTCACTAAACAAAAATTCTCTTTTAAAAACAAATAATTATTTCTGTCGTTTTGTATTGCGGAACGTTTTTTGGCATCGCGAAACGGGGATTTTGTGCCCTGCACCACGAATTTTTATAACGCAGAGACTTGTTCCACATCGTGAAATATTGGCTGATTTGCGAATCGGTGAAGTGACCGGCGCCGTGGTGGGGCCGAACGGCAGGCGCGAGGCGACCGCCTGGGAACTGCCCGGGGTAGGGTGGCGTGGCACTTCGGCCGTGAGCGAAGCGCCGTGCATCGCCGATCGACGATGCGGGCCGGTGCATGCCGAATCGGGTGCGGGGTTGTCGAACCCTGCGGCGTATCGCCGCCCGGCCGGCCGCGGCGCGTCTCGATTCGGGCCTGCGGTTATGATGACGCGGGCATCAGGGTTTGCGTCGCGTATCGGCGCTTCGGCCGGCCGGCGCGGGCGTCGCGGCGGCCGCGGCCGCGCGACCCAGCATGGATAACGAGGAACGATTGATGATACGGAGAACCTTCCTGTCGCGCGCCATCGGTGTCGCGGCCGCGTCGCTGTTTGGGCGCGCCGCGTGGGCGCAGCATGCCGGTCACGCTGGCATGGCCGGCATGGACTCGATGGACGACATGCCCGGCATGTCGGGCATGTCAGGGATGGCGAGTCACGGGCAGCACGGCAAGTCCGCACCGGCCGCGCTCGCGGCCGCCGACGCGCTGCCGGCCGGCGCGCCGCTCGCGGCGCTGCGCACGCTCGCGAACGAAAGCCGCGAGCCCGGCATGTTCCGGGCCACGCTGGTGGCGCAGCCCGTGGCGCGCCCGATGCTGCACGGTGCACGGCCGACCACGTTCTGGCAGTTCGGCGCGGGCACGCAGGGCCCCGTGGTCGGTCCGCTGATCGACGTGCGTGAGGGCGACACGGTCGAGATCAAGTTCGTGAACAAGCTGCCGCAGCCGTCGACGATTCACTGGCACGGCCTGCCGGTGCCGCCAGACCAGGACGGCAATCCTTCCGATCCCGTCGCGCCCGGCGCGTCGCGCGTGTACCGCTTCACGCTGCCGAAGGGGAGTGCCGGCACCTACTGGTACCACCCGCATCCGCACATGATGACGGCCGAGCAGGTCTTCCGCGGGCTGGCCGGCCCGTTCGTCGTGCGCGCCGCGGACGATCCGCTGGCGGGCTGGCCCGAGCGCAACCTGTTCGTGTCGGACCTGAAGCTTGCGCGCGACGGCACGATTGCACCGAACGACATGATGGACTGGATGAACGGCCGCGAGGGCCAGTTCGTGCTGGTCAACGGCGCCCGCCGGCCGCGGATCGATGTCGCGGGCGACGAGCGCTGGCGCGTGTGGAACGCGTGCAGCGCGCGCTACCTGCGCGTCGCGTTCGACGACGGCCGCGCGTTCGAGCACGCGGGCACCGACGGCGGGCTGTTCGACGCGCCGCGCCGCGTCACGTCGCTGCTGATCGCGCCGGGCGAACGGGCGGAACTGCTGGTCCGCGCCGGC
>NZ_VWWH01000105.1:0-21332 GCF_011753045.1 Burkholderia sp. Ap-955 | reverse complement strand
CGTGGCCTGTTCTCGCCCGCGAAGATCGTCGACGCGGTCGAGGCCGCGCTCACGCAGTCGTTCGACGCGGGGATGAAGCTCGAACGCAGCCTGTTCCTGCAGTGCATCGACAGCCCGCAGCGCGCGGGCCTCGTGCATGCGTTCTTCGCGGAGCGTGAGGCGGCGAAGGCGCCCGAGGCACGGCGCGCGAGCGCGCGGCCGGTCGAGCGGATCGGCGTGGTTGGCGGCGGCACGATGGGCGCGGGCATCGCGGTCGCGGCGCTCGATGCCGGGCTGCCGGTGACGATGATCGAACGCGACGAAGCATCGCTCGCACGCGGCCGCGCGCACGTCGAGAAGGTGTACGACGGCCTCGTCGCGAAAGGGCGGATGACGCCGGCCGCGCATGCGGCGCGGCTTGCGCGCTTCAAGGGCAGCACGTCGTACGACGCGCTCGCGCAGGCCGACGTCGTGATCGAGGCGGTATTCGAGGACATGGCCGTGAAGCAGGCCGTGTTCGCCGAACTTGCGCGCGTGTGCAAGCCGGGCGCGGTGCTCGCGACCAACACGTCGTATCTCGACATCGACGCACTGGCCGCGAGCATCGACCGGCCGGCCGACGTGATCGGCCTGCATTTCTTCTCGCCGGCCAACGTGATGAAGCTGCTCGAGATCGTCGTGCCGGCGCGCGTGAGCGCGGACGTCGTCGCGACTGCATTCGCGCTCGCCAAGCAGCTGAAGAAGACGCCGGTGCGTGCCGGCGTGTGCGACGGCTTCATCGGCAACCGGATCCTCGCCGTCTATCGCACGGCAGCCGACACCCTGATGGAAGACGGCGCGTCGCCGTACCAGATCGATCGCGCGGTGCGCGAATTCGGCTTCCCGATGGGGCCGTTCCAGGTCGTCGACCTCGCGGGCGGCGACATCGGCTGGGCGACCCGCAAGCGCCGCGCGGCGACGCGCGACCCGCGCGCGCGCTACGTGGAAATTTCCGACCGGCTGTGCGAGCGCGGCTGGTTCGGCCAGAAGACCGCGCGCGGCTACTACCTGTACCCGGACGGCGCGCGCGTCGGCACGCCGGACCCGGAAGTCGAGACGATCGTCGCGGAAGAGCGCGCGAAGAAGGGCGTCACGCCGCGCACCTTCACCGACGACGAGATCCTGCGCCGCTACCTCGCAGCGATGATCAACGAAGGCGCGAACGTCGTGCACGAGAAGATCGCGCTGCGCCCGCTCGATGTCGATGCGGTGTTCCTGCACGGCTACGGCTTCCCGCGCTATCGCGGCGGCCCGATGCATTACGCGGACACGGTCGGCCTCGCGAACGTGCTCGCCGATATCCGCGCGTTCGCGAAGGAAGATCCGCTGTTCTGGAAGCCGTCGCCGCTGCTCGTCGATCTCGTCGCGCGCGGCGCGGATTTCGCGAGCCTGAACCGCATCGACTGAACGCCCACCGCATTCGCCACGGACCGAAGATGGACCTCAATTTCACTCCCGAAGAGGAAGCCTTCCGCACGGAAGTGCAGCGCTTCCTGCAAGCCGAACTGCCCGCGCGCATCGCGCGCAAGGTGAAGGGCGGCCTGCATCTCACGCGCGACGACATGCGCGAATGGCACGCGATCCTCAATGCGCGCGGCTGGCTCGCGAGCCACTGGCCGCGCGAATACGGCGGCCCCGGCTGGAGCGTCGCGCAGAAGTTCCTGTTCGACAACGAATGCGCGCTCGCGGGTGCGCCGCGCATCGTGCCGTTCGGCGTGAACATGCTCGGCCCCGTGCTGATCAAGTACGGCAACGACGCGCAGCAGCGCCACTGGCTGCCGCGCATCCTCGACGGCACCGACTGGTGGTGCCAGGGCTACTCGGAGCCGGGCGCTGGTTCCGATCTTGCGTCGGTGAAGACGAGCGCGGTGCGCGGCATCGACGCGCAGGGCGAGCACTACCTCGTGAACGGCCAGAAGACGTGGACCACGCTCGGCCACTACGCGAACATGATCTTCTGCCTCGTGCGCACCGCGACCGACGTGCGCAAGCAGGAAGGCATCAGCTTCCTGCTGATCGACATGAACACGCCGGGTGTCGAGGTGCGCCCGATCATCACGCTCGACGGCGAGCACGAGGTGAACGAGGTGTTCTTCACCGACGTGCGCGTACCGGCGGCCAACCTCGTCGGCGAGGAGAACCGCGGCTGGACCTACGCGAAATACCTGCTCACGTACGAACGCACCAACATCGCGGGAATCGGCTTCTCGACGGCCGCGCTCGACCGGCTGCGCGCGGTGGCCGCGAAGGTCACGAAGAACGGCCGGCCGCTCGCGGACGATCCGTTCTTCGCGGCGCGCGTCGCGCGGGTCGAGATCGAACTCGAGAACATGCGCACGACCAACCTGCGCGTGCTGGCCGCGGTCGCGGGCGGCGGCGCGCCCGGTGCGGAAAGTTCGATGCTGAAGATCCGCGGCACGCAGATCCGCCAGGAGATCACCGCGCTGATGCGGCGCGCGATGGGGCCATACGCGCAGCCGTTCGTCGAGGAAGCACTCGACGCCGATTACGACGGCGAGCCGGTCGGCCCGGACGAAGCCGCGAGCGCCGCGCAGCAGTATTTCAACAACCGGAAGCTGTCGATCTTCGGCGGCTCGAACGAGATCCAGAAGAACATCATCGCGAAGATGATGCTCGGGCTGTAACGAGGGACGCGACGATGGATTTCCAGCACACAGAAGACCGCCGGATGCTGGCGGATACGTTGAACCGCTTCATCGCCGAACAGTACGCGTTCCCGGTGCGCGATCGCATCGCGCAGTCGGCCGAGGGTTTCGATCGCGCGATGTGGCGGCGCCTTGCCGAACTCGGCACGGTCGGCGCGCTGTTTTCCGAAGCCGACGGCGGGTTCGGCGGCGCGGGCTTCGACATCGCCGTGGTGTTCGAATGCCTCGGACGCGGGCTCGTCGTCGAGCCGTTCCTCGGCGCGCTGCTCGCGGGCCGTGCGCTGTCGCTCGCCGGCGGCGCCGCGCATCGTGACCGGCTGGCCGCGCTGATCGACGGCAGCGCGAGCGCCGCGTTCGCGCATGACGAGCCGGGTTCGCATTACGAATTGACGACCGTGCGCACGCGCACCGAGCGCTCGGGCGACGGCTGGGTGCTGACGGGCGCGAAGGGCGTCGTCGACCAGGCCGCGCAGGCGGCGTTCTTCGTCGTCAGCGCGCGCGTGTCGGGTCATGACGACGATGCGGCCGGCATCGGCCTGTTCGTCGTGCCGGCCGACGCACCGGGCGTATCGCTGCGCGACTACCGGAAGATCGACGGCGGCCGCGCGGCCGAAGTGCGCTTCGAGCGCGTCGCGCTGCCGGCCGATGCCGCGCTCGGCGCGCACGACGGCGAAGCAGGTGCCGAGTTGCTCGAACGCGTGCTCGGCTACGGATTGCTCGCGTTGTCGGCGGAAGCACTCGGCGCGATGGATGTGGCGAAGGAATACACGCTCGACTACCTGCGCACGCGCAAGCAGTTCGGCTTGCCGATCGGCAGCTTCCAGGCGCTGCAGCACCGGATGGCTGACCTGCTGCTCGAAGTCGAGCAGGCGCGCTCGGCGGTGATCAACGCAGCCGCGCAACTCGATGCGCCGCGCGTGGTGCGCGAACGCGCGCTCGCGGCGGCGAAGTACACGATCGGCCGGATCGGCACGCTCGTTGCCGAGGAGAGCATCCAGCTGCACGGCGGGATCGGAATGACGTGGGAGCTGCCGCTGTCGCACTACGCGAAGCGCCTCGTGATGATCGATCACCAGCTCGGCGACGAGGATCACCATCTCGCGCGCTATATCGCGCTGTCGAAACAGTAAAAACGAACGACGCGAATGGAGGAGACAAGGATGACGAACGAATCGCGCGCATTGCCGCTGGCCGGCGTGAAGGTGCTCGATTTCTCGCGTGTGCTCGCGGGCCCGTGGTGTGCGATGGTGCTCGCCGACTTCGGTGCGGAAGTGATCAAGGTCGAGCATCCGGCGCGCGGCGACGACACGCGCGACTGGGGCTTGAGGATCGGCGACACCGAAACGACCTACTTCAACAGCGTGAACCGCAGCAAGCGCTCGATCTGTCTCGACCTGCAGACCGAAGACGGGCGGCGCCTTGCACGCGACCTGGCCGCGCAGGCCGACGTGGTGCTCCACAACTTCAAGTTCGGCGGCGCGGAAAAGCTCGGGCTCGGCTACGACGCGCTGGCCGAACTGAATCCGCGCCTCGTGCACTGCGCGATTTCCGGTTACGACCGCTCGGGCGCCGAGGCCGCACGACCCGGCTACGACCTCGTCGTGCAGGGCGAGGCCGGGCTGATGGCGCTGAACGGCGAGGCCGGCCAGCCGCCGCTGAAGTTCGGCGTCGCCGCGGTCGACTTGTTCACCGGCATGTATTCGGCGCAGGCGATCCTCGCCGCGCTGTACGAGCGCCACGCGACGGGGCGCGGGCGGCGCATCGAAATGGCGCTGTTCGACTGCGGGCTGATGATCACCGCGTACTACGGGCTCGACGCGCTGCTGATGGGCGAGGACCCGCCGCGCTACGGCAACGCGCATCCGTCGATCGTGCCGTACGGCGTGTTCGACGCGGCCGACGGCCCGCTCGTGATCACGGTCGGCAACAACACGCAGTTCGCGCGCTTCTGCGATGCGATCGAACGGCCCGACCTCGCAGCCGACGCACGTTACAAGACCAACCTCGGCCGCTCGGAAAACCGAGCCGACTTGTTGCCGGAGATTCGCGGCGAACTCGCTCGCCGGTCGCGCGCGACGTTGCTCGCGGCGCTCGCCGAGGCGGGCATTCCGTGCGGCGAAGTGCTCGGGCTGCACGAGGCGCTGAAGTCGGAACGCGCGACGAGTGCGGGACTCGTCACGCGGCAGCCGCATCCGGTCGCAGGCGGCGTCGACGTGCTCGCGCCGCCGTATCGGTTCGATGGCGCGCGGCTGCCGGTGCGCGGTGCGCCGCCGGTGCTCGGCGCGGATACGGATGCGGTGCTCGGCGGCTGGCTCGGGATGTCGGCCGACGAGGTTGCGCGGCTGCGGGCGGATCGCGTGGTCTGAGGGCAAGCCCACGCACGGGCAGGACACATTGCATTGCACCGCCGCGGCGCGGGCGGATCGGTAGGCGCGCCATCCATCCACAAGACACCCCTCGCGACGACGAGGAGGAAATGGAGACACCATGGAGCTTTCCGTCATCGAATCGGTCACGGCGCGCCGTGACTACCAGCAGCTCGTGCGTGCGCGGCGCCGCTTCAGCTTCACGCTGACGGCGCTGATGATCGCCACATACTACGGCTTCATCCTGCTCGTCGCGCTCGCGCCGCACGTGCTCGCCGCGCCGCTGTACCGCGGCGCGACGACGACGGTCGGGATCGCCACCGGCGTCGCGATCATCCTGGTCGCGATCAGCCTGACCGCGTGCTACGTGCTGCGCGCGAACCGTGCGTTCGACCGCCGCGTCGACGCGATCCTGCAGCGTTCGTGACGGAGGCCGACATGCGACGACTCTCGATGGCGCTCGGCGCGCCTGCCGTTCTCGCTTCCTCCGCTGCGCACGCGGTATCCGTCGCGGGCCCGATGCCCGACAAGGTCGAACTGAACCCGGTCGCGATCGGGATGTTCTTCGCGTTCGTGTTCGCGACGCTCGCGCTCACGCGCTGGGCCGCGCGGCGCACGCGCTCGACACGCGACTTCTACACGGCCGGCGGCGGCATCACCGGGCTGCAGAACGGGCTTGCGATCGCGGGTGACTACATGTCGGCCGCGTCGTTCCTCGGGCTGTCCGGGATGGTGTTCATGTTCGGCTTCGACGGGCTGATCTACTCGATCGGCTTTCTGGTCGGCTGGCCGTTCGTGATGTTCCTGATCGCGGAACCCTTGCGCAACCTCGGCAAGTTCACGTTCGTCGACGTCGTCGCGTACCGCTTCGCGCAGCGGCCGATCCGGCTGCTGACGTCCGCGAATTCGCTGACCATCGTCGTGCTGTACCTCGTCGTGCAGATGGTCGGCGCGGGCAAGCTGATCCAGTTGCTGTTCGGGCTGTCGTACGGCACGGCCGAGCTGATCGTCGGCGTGCTGATGGTGGTCTACGTGTTCTTCGGCGGGATGACGGCCACCACCTGGGTGCAGGTGATCAAGGCCGTGCTGCTGCTGTGCGGCGCGACGCTGCTCGTCGTGCTCGCGCTCGGTGAATTCGGCTTCAGCGTCGACGAGATGTTCCGCCGCGCAGTGGCCGTGCATCCGGGCGCGCTGTCGATCATGGGCCCCGGCAAGCTGATCCGCGATCCGGCCAACGCGCTGTCGCTCGGCATCGCGCTGATGTTCGGCACGGCCGGCTTCCCGCACATCCTGATGCGCTTCTTCACGGTGCCGAACGCGAAGGAGGCGCGCAAGTCGGTGCTCTACGCGACCGGCTTCATCGGCTACTTCTATTTGCTGACCTTCGTGATCGGCTTCTCGGCGATCGTGCTGCTCGCGCAGCATCCGGAGTTTTTCAAGCTCGGTGCGAACGGCACGTTCAACCTGACGCACGACCTGCTCGGCGGCTCGAACATGGTCGCGGTGAAGCTCGCGCAGGCGGTCGGCGGGAACTGGTTCTACGGCTTCATCGCGGCCGTCACGTTCGCGACGATCCTCGCGGTGGTCGCGGGCCTCACGCTCGCCGGCGCGACGACGATCTCGCACGACCTGTATGCGCAGATGTGGGCGCGCGGCAAGCCCGACGAACGCGTCGAGATGCGCATTTCGCGCGCGGCGACGATCGCGCTGTCGGCGGTCGCGATCGGGTTGTCGATCCTGTTCGAGCACGTAAACGTCGCGTTCATGGTCGGCCTCGTCGCGGCGGTGGCCGCGAGCGCCAATTTCCCGGTGCTCGCGATGTCGATCTTCTGGCGCGGGATGACGACGCGCGGCGCGGTGCTCGGCGGCGGCCTCGGCCTCGTGTCGGCGGTCGCGCTCACGGTGCTGTCGAAGTCGGTGTGGGTCGACGTGCTGCACCACGCGCACGCGCCGGTGTTCCTCGACAACCCGGCGCTCGTGTCGGTGCCGCTCGCGTTCGTCGGGATCGTCGTCGGCTCGCTCGCGGATCGCGGCGAGCGCGCGCGGCGCGAGCGCGAGGCCTTCGCGCAGCAGGAGTTCTACGCGCAGACGGGTGTGCTGGCCGGCCGCGCCGTGCAGCACTGATTCATCGGACGAATGAGTGCATCCGTCCGGATCGCCGGACGGATATTTTCCGGAAATCCGGGATACCGGATTTCCTTGCCTGCCGCATTATGAGAAATACAATGAAAACAAAGGTTTGACGGGTTTCGGAAACCTGGCATTGACCTTGCAATATAAAGCGCACGGCCTTCCCCCCGGCCGAACTACTACAGCAAGCAAGGAGACAATCGATGACCACTGCCTTCCTCCCCCTCCGGACGTCCTGAGGCATCGCTTGTTGCGGCACGGCAGCCGCGCGGGCGAGTGACGCTTCCCCTGTGACATTCGTCCGCGCGCGTGACGCCGTTTCCATCGGCTCATCTACTTCTGCAGGAACCATCGTGAAGAAGAAACCCTTCTACAAAGTGCTCTATGTGCAGGTGATCTTCGCCATCATCGTCGGCGTGATCCTCGGCCATTTCTACCCGTCGATCGCCACCGACATGAAGCCGCTCGGCGACGGCTTCATCAAGCTGATCAAGATGGTGATCGGCCCGATCATCTTCTGTACGGTCGTGACCGGCATCGCCGGCATGGAGGACATGAAGAAGGTCGGCCGCGTCGGCGGCAAGGCGCTTTTGTACTTCGAGATCGTGTCGACCTTCGCGCTGGTGCTCGGCCTCGCGGCCACGCACATCCTGCGTCCGGGCGTCGGCTTCAACATCGATCCGGCGACGCTCGACGGCAAGGCCGTCGCGTCGTACGCGGCGAAGGCGCACGGGCAGTCGACGGTCGACTTCCTGATGCACATCATCCCGAACACGATGGTCGATGCGTTCGCACAGGGCGAGATCCTGCAGATCCTGCTGATCGCACTGCTGTTCGGCAGCGTGCTCGCGCACCTCGGCGAGCGCGGCAAGGTCGTCACCGACTTCATCGACGGCCTCACGCGCGTGCTGTTCGGCATCGTGCACATCGTCACGAAGCTGGCGCCGATCGGCGCGTTCGGCGCGATGGCGTTCACGATCGGCAAGTACGGCGTCGGCTCGCTGGTGCCGCTGCTCAAGCTGATCGGCACGTTCTACCTGACGTCGGTCGTGTTCGTGCTCGTCGTGCTCGGCACGATCGCGCGCTTCACCGGCTTCTCGATCATCCGCTTCGTGTCCTACATCAAGGAAGAGCTGCTGATCGTGCTCGGCACGAGCTCGTCGGAAGCCGCGCTGCCACAGCTGATGGAAAAGCTCGAGAAGGCCGGCTGCTCGCGTTCGGTCGTCGGCCTCGTCGTGCCGACCGGCTATTCGTTCAACCTCGACGGCACCAACATCTACATGACGATGGCCGTGCTGTTCATCGCGCAGGCGACCAACATCGAGCTGACGTGGATGCAGCAGCTCACGCTGCTGGCCGTCGCGATGCTGACGTCGAAGGGCGCGAGCGGCGTCACCGGCGCGGGCTTCATCACGCTCGCCGCGACGCTGGCCGTCGTGCCGACGATCCCGCTGTCGGGCATGGTGCTGATCCTCGGCATCGACCGCTTCATGAGCGAATGCCGTGCGCTGACCAACATCGTCGGCAACGGCGTCGCGACGGTCGTCGTGTCGGCCTGGGAAAAGGAGCTCGACCGCAACAAGCTGCGCCAGGCGCTGAAGGGCGGCGGCGAAGTCGCGCCGACCGAGAAGACGGCCGGCGTCTGACCCGATGAAGGAGCAGGCGGCGGCACCGCCCGCCGGCGGCGCGGGCCGCGGCGGTCGAGGCGGGGAGGCGGAGGCCTATGACACAATAGGCGATCCGCATCGCCAGGAAGCCTCGACCGTGACGCGCCGTCTGCTCATTCTCGTCGTGCTTGCCGCCGCGCTCGCCGCGGCGTGCACGCTGACGTGGACGATCACCTGGCGGCGCGGCGTTGCGGAGCTGCAGCGCAACGCCGCGGTGCGCGTCGACCGCACCACCAACGCGCTCAAGAGCACGCTCGACCGCTACGAGTCGCTGCCCTATCTGCTCGGCAGCCATCCGTACGTACAGGACCTGCTCGCCGAGCCGAAGCGCGCCGACTACACCGGGCGCGTCAATCGCTATCTCGAAGACCTCAACGAACACGCGCACGCGACCGTCACCTACGTGATCGGCGCGGACGGCCTGTGTGTCGCCGCCAGCAACTGGCGCGCGCCCGACAGCTTCGTCGGGACCGAATACCGCTTCCGCCCGTATTTCCTCGATGCGATGAACGGCCAGGTCGGCCGCTTCTTCGGGATCGGCACGATCTCGCGCGATCCCGGCTACTACATCTCGCAGCCCGTGTGGCGCGACGGCAAGATCGCGGGCGTGGTCGTCGTGAAGCTCAACCTCGAATGGTTCCAGGGCGCCGATGCGTCGGAGCCGCTCGTCGTCGCGGACGATCACGGCGTCGTGTTCCTGTCGTCGGTGCCCGCATGGAAGTACCACACGCTGCGCCCGCTCACGGGCCCTGTCGCCGCGTCGATCTACGAGACGCGCCAGTACGCGCAGCAGCCCGTCACGCCGCTGCCGCTGCGCATCGAGCAGGTGCTCGGCCCCGATGCGGAGATCGTGCGCCTCGGCGCCGGCCTGCGCGCGCCGCGATTCCTCGCGAGCAAGCGCCGGATCGGCGAGCCCGACTGGCTGCTCGTCACGCTCGCGCCGATCGCGCCCGTCGACGCCGATGCGCGCAACGCGACGATCGTCACCGGTTTCGGCTTCGTGTCGGTCGCGCTGCTCGCGTTCTACTGGCGGATGCGCCGCGCGCGCGTGCGCGAAATGATCCGCGGCCGCGCGCTGCTGCAACAGGCGTACGCGGAACTGAACCGGCGCGTCGAGGAGCGCACGGCCGACCTGTCGGCGGCGAACGAGCAGTTGCAGAAGGAAGTCGGCGACCGGATTCGCGCGGAGCAGGAGTTGCGCGCCGCGCACGACGAACTGATCCAGGCGAGCAAGCTCGCCGCGCTCGGCCAGATGGCGGCCGGCATCACGCACGAACTGAACCAGCCGCTCGCGGCGCTGCGCAGCTTCTCGGACAACACGCGCGTGCTGCTCGATCGCGGCGAGCAGGCGGCCGCGCGCGAGAACCTCGAGGCGATCGCCGCGCTCACCGAGCGGATGGGCAAGATCACGAACCAGCTGAAGCTGTTCGTCGGCCGCGCGAAGCCGCGCAACGAACAGGCGCTCGTCGTGCGCGCGCTGCGCAGCGTGCTGTCGCTGCTCGACGAGCGGCTGCGCGGCGTCGCGCTCACGCTGACGCTGCAGGACGCGACCGTGTCGCCCGCGCACGATGCGCCGCTCGACCTGGCGCGCGACTATCCCGAGCTCGTCGCCCGTTGCGAGGATCTGCGCCTCGAACAGGTGCTGATCAACCTGCTCGGCAACGCGCTCGACGCGGTCGCCGGGGTGGCGGCGCCGGCGATCGAGGTGACGATCGCGGTGTCGGCCGCCACGCTCGCGGTCGAGGTGCGCGACAACGGAAGCGGCATTGCGCCCGACCTGCTGCCGCGCCTGTTCGAGCCGTTCTTCACGACCAAGGAAATGGGGCGCGGGCTCGGCCTCGGCCTCGCGATCTCGTCGTCGATCGCGAGCGACGCGGGCGGCGCGCTGACCGCGCGCAACGCGCCGTCGGGCGGCGCGCTGTTCGTCTTGACGCTGCGGCGCGCCCGCACGCATCATCCGGACTCCGTGTCCGAGCCGGCGGGCTCGCGCTAGGCGCGCCACGCCGCCCGCCCGATCGGCGCACGATCGGTATCAACGACGCCGCGCGCGCTGCCGCCGCGCGGCCCGTCAGGAGCAAGTGAGTACGATGGCCAACCGGCTGCAAGTGATCTATATCGAAGACGATGCGCTCGTTCGCCGGGCAAGCGTGCAGAGCCTTCAGCTGGCGGGGTTCGACGTCGCCGGCTTCGAGTCGGCCGAAGCGGCCGAGAAGGCGATCGTCGCGGATAACGCCGGCGCGATCGTCAGCGACATCCGGCTGCCCGGCGCGAGCGGGCTCGACGTGCT
The DNA here is from genome assembly GCF_011753045.1 of Burkholderia sp. Ap-955. Lineage (NCBI taxonomy): Bacteria > Pseudomonadati > Pseudomonadota > Betaproteobacteria > Burkholderiales > Burkholderiaceae > Burkholderia > Burkholderia sp. Ap-955. The sequence goes on along the minus strand of NZ_VWWH01000105.1, from coordinate 10,198 downwards.
CGCGCAGTGCCGCGAGCGCGTGCCCGACGTGCCCGTGATTCTCGTCACCGGGCACGGCGACATCTCGATGGCCGTGCAGGCGATGCGCGACGGCGCATACGATTTCATCGAAAAACCGTTCGCGGCCGAGCGCCTGATCGAGACGGTGCGCCGCGCGCTCGAGCGCCGCGAGCTCGTGCTCGAGAACCACGCGCTGCGGCGCGAGCTGGCCGGGCAGAACGTCGTCGCGCCTCGCATCATCGGCCGCAGCCCCGCGATCGAGCAGGTGCGCAAGCTGATCGCGAACGTCGCGCCGACCGATGCGTCGGTGCTGATCAACGGCGACACCGGCGCCGGCAAAGAGCTGATCGCGCGCAGCCTGCACGAGCTGTCGCCGCGTCGCGACAAGCCGTTCATCGCGGTGAATTGCGGCGCGCTGCCCGAGCCGATGTTCGAGTCGGAGATGTTCGGCTACGAGCCCGGCGCGTTCACCGGCGCCGCGAAGCGCCGCGTCGGCAAGCTCGAATATGCGTCCGGCGGCACGCTGTTCCTCGACGAAATCGAAAGCATGCCGCTCGCACTGCAGGTGAAGCTGCTGCGCGTGCTGCAGGACGGCGTGCTGGAGCGGCTCGGCTCGAACCAGCCGATCCGCGTGAACTGCCGCGTGGTGGCGGCCGCGAAGGGCGACATGAGCGAGCTGGTTGCGGCCGGCACGTTCCGGCGCGACCTGCTGTACCGCCTCAACGTCGTGACGATCGCGCTGCCGCCGCTGGCCGAGCGCCGCGAGGACATCGTGCCGCTGTTCGAGCATTTCATGCTCGATGCGGCCGTGCGCTACGCGCGGCCCGCGCCGGTGCTGACCGACCGGCAGCGCGCGAGCCTGATGCAGCGCGACTGGCCCGGCAACGTGCGCGAGCTGCGCAACGCGGCCGACCGCTTCGTGCTCGGCGTGGCCGACATGCCGCAGGAGACGGGCGCGAGCGGCGACGACGCCGACAGCGAGCAGACGTTGAAGGAGCGCATCGAGCAATTCGAGCGTGCGGTGATCGCCGAGGCGCTGAACCAGACGGGCGGCGCGGTTGCCGCGACGGCCGACCGGCTGCATGTCGGCAAGGCGACGCTGTACGAGAAGATGAAGCGCTACGGGCTGTCGGCGAAAGGCGAAACCGAGCGCTGAAAAGCAAACGGACCGCGGAACCGGGTTGCCCGGTCGTGCGGTCCGTCGTGCGGGGAAGGGCGGGGTGCGCAGCCCTTCGAGCCGGATCGGGCGGCGCTCAGGCCGCGTTGCCGTCGAGTGCCTTCTTGAGCAGCGCGTCGAGTTCCGCGAACTGCGGTGCGCCCACGTAGCGCTTCAGGATCTTGCCGTCCTTGTCGACGACGAAGGTCGTCGGCGTGAGCTGCACGTTGCCGAACTGCTTCGCGACGCTGCCGTCGTCGAGCGCGACCTTGAACGGCAGTTGGCGCGTCTGCGCGTAGTTCGCGACGTACATCGGCGGATCGTAGTTCATCGCGACCGCGACGAATTCCAGACCCTGACCCTTGAAGCGATTGTAGGTATCGACCATCTGCGGCATTTCCTGCATGCAGGTTGCGCAGCTCGTCGCCCAGAAGTTCACGAGATAGACCTTGCCTTTCAGGTCGCCTGCAGTCGAGACCTTCTGGCCCGACAGCAGCGTGAACGTGGCGTCCGGCACGCTGGACTTGCCGTTGAATGCGAAGAAGCCGGCGACGGCGATCGCCGCGACCACAGCGGCAGCGACGATGTAGCGGACGGGGCCGGCGCTGCGCCGGACGGGAGGCGTGGTGTTCATCTGGTGCTCTCGGAGTCGGTCGATGACGCGGATCAATGCAAAGGACATCGAAATTCGGCGCTTATTTTAGCGCGAATGCGGCTTGCGCACCGACGGCGGCCACGCATCCCGGAATTCAGGTTCGGCGGATAATGCCCGTTTTGCCTGCCCGATCCACGCCATGCCGAAGGAAGTCACCGTTTCGTTGCGCCCCCTTTTTCGTCCGCTGCGACACTTCGCCGCGCTCGCGTGCATGAGCGCGGTGCTGGCCGCGTGCTCGCCGTCGTACGACTGGCGCACGCTGCACAACGATGCCGGCTACACGATCGACCTGCCGGCGAAGCCGACCGTCGAGGAGCAGCCGGTGGCGATCGGCGGTGCGTCGATGCCGATGCGGATGCAGGCCGCGCACGTTGATGGCGCGGTATTCGCGGTCGGCACGCTGACGCTGCCGGACGACCGTGACGACACGCGCCGCGCGGCGCTCGAATTCCTGCGCGCCGGGCTGTCGCGCAACCTCGAAGGCGCGCCGCAGACGGCTTCGGTGCCCGTGCCGCTCGCGGCCGGCGGTGCGGTGAACGGGCTCGAGCTGCGTATCGCGGGCGCGGCCGCCGGCGGCGATCGCACGCACAAGACGATCGTCGCGCGGCTCGCCGCGCGCGGCCGGCACGCGTACCAGGCCGTCGTGATTGCCGACGGGCCGCTCACGCAGGAGCAGCTCGACCAGTTTTTCGGGTCGTTCAAACTCGACTGACGGCGGCCGGAGCGGGCGCTCAGACACTCTGTGACAACTGAAAGTTCATTCGCAGCTTTCGACGCTAGTCGCCGGATTTTGCGAGGTTTTTTCGGCTATCCACAACGCATGTGGATAACTTTGTTGAAAAGTTGCCCGAATTTCCCGCCAAGCCGCGCGGGACGGCCTTCCGGCCTGTTTGGTCGCTCGCTCGCGTTTTGAGAAAAATCAACTAAAACAACGAGATACGGATTCCGTGCCGCAAAGGTCTCGCCGAGCCCTGATCCGGAGCCGGATTCGCGGAATTGTGCATAAGTCAAGTCTTGACAGCCGGATTTTGTCCTCCGAGGGCGTTCAGAGCGCCGTCAGTGCACGCCGGTAGCGGATCGCTTCGGCCATCTGCGCGGCCGTCGGCAGCGGGTCGCCGGCCAGGTCGGCGATCGTCCGCGCGACCTTCAGCACGCGGAAATACGCGCGCGATTTGGCTGATCATTAGTTGTGGCCGACTATCCGTTTTATTTTTTTGGGGGGCGGGCTAAATTACTGTCGAACTAAACCGGAGTCGTGGCACGCATCCAGAAAAGGAATCTTTAGAAAATTGAGGTCTGCCCATTTAGAAATGGCTGCTCTCTTTATTGCGGTCAGTGCTTCTTCGGGGCTCTTTCCTGCCTCTCTCATTTCCCCTAAAACCTGCTGCAGCCAATAGTATCCGGCAGTTTCCTCCTCGCAGCAAATGGCTTTATACCGGGCCTCTATATGAAAAATCTCCTTCCATGATTCAATTTCAGTTTGGTGTGTCGTGCTTGTTAGGTGAAGTTGGATATTTCCTGGTTGAAGATTGCGTGCATCGATTGGTTGGCCGTCGATGGAAGTGAGTTTTATTTTCAGTTGGATTCGAGGATCTTTTTTTGAGTAGCTATAGAAAGCTTTGCGGCGCCCTCCTTGTTCATTATGTATCGGATCCTGTTGGAGTTTGTATTTTTTGTTGCATTTATCGCAAATTGGCGCGAGATTTCGTGTGCTAATGGAATTGAACGGGTACTTTCCTTTGGGGAGGTAGTGATCGAAATCTTCTTGGATAGAACTGAAAACCCCATCAAGGCGACTAATTCCACAAAATGGGCATATTCTTTTCCTATTTTTGTCGCTGAATTCTCTGAAGTACTCGGATAATGTGCCGAGTCGATCAGTAACTGCTTTCCGTTTTCTAACTTCAGACCAAAGATTTACGCAAAATTCATATAAATGCTTTGCGAGATCTGGGTTGAGTAATTTTATGTCATCGTATGTTGCGGGAATGCTTCCTTTTTGATTGCAACAAAGAGCCAATATATCTATATTCTGATCAAAATATGACGCGAGTTTGGTGCGGTCGGCTTCAGTGAGTTTGTCGCGGCAAATATTGTGAATGCTATGAATCGGGCCGAATAAATAATCAGTTCCCCGAGAAGATTTCACCGTCTCCCGGACGACTTGTTGGAATTCTGGAAGTAATCGTCTCAGATAAAACGATTTTGTTGGTTTGCACCAAACCTCTTTTACGAGATGTGATAGCCATTCTTCAATTTTTTCAAGCCGAGTTGAAACATATTCATAGTGAAAAAGCATGCCTATTCCCCTTTTTTGTCTAGCGCGTCGTTTATGAAGAGGATTTTTTCCATCGAATCGCCTAGTAGTTCGTTAGCCGATTCGATTAGGTCGTCGGGATTCCCATCAAGTGATAGTTGGTTTCTCAATTCTTGTAATTTTGCGGCAGCATAGTCACCGATGGTTTCCTTTTGACCGAAAACCTGCATTGTTATCGCGTTAGAGGACGCGCCGAATGTATTGAACGAGGGGGTGTTCCAAGTCACTGTTCCTTGTGGGTCTCTAGAGAATATAAGGACATGATCTCGTTTGCAATCGGAAACGATGAATGGGGAATGCGACGTAAAGATCACCTCTCGCATCACGGCCTTTGCTTCATCATCGGCCTCGAGGGCAGACCGAAGAGTGGATACATACGATGCCCGCCAGTCGGGATTAAGGTGCGTCTCCGGTTCGTCAAGCAAGAAAAGTGCCGATTCATGACGAAATAGTAGGCACAATCCTATTGTATGCACAAGCTGGTGTTCGCCATCAGAGAGCGCCTTCCCATACATCTTCGTCGCTACTCCGCCTTTAATAATTTCGAAATCTTTAAATCGCATGATGCGTTCATGCGATGCCGGCATCGGTATCGTTTCGTTGAGGTAAAGGCTGTCGGATCTATAAAGTTCGCTCTTTGTTTGATCGTCGACGCGATAATAATTCAGTGTCAGTAATGTTTGCAGGGATTGAAAGAGATTCAGCGCGGAGGCCGCGCGAGATTTTTCGTTGGAATTTCCATCCACCACACCAAAATGGAATTCGAACGCCCTCCGAGTCTCGTCGGTGATCCAGTAGTCCAAGATTAGATCACTTTCAGTCGAATCCTCGTCGCCAGACGTGTCTTCGTAATAAGTTGTAGCACATTTGATCAACTTATCGATAAGCCCAAGCTGTAGTTCGCCGCTCTGATTGACGTGTCCGCGGAGCTTTCCCGTAAGTTCGATATGGTCATTAGTGGGTGACGCCGCTGGGTTGTCGTGAACGTCGGCTTCGCGCGTTACGATTGGAACGAGATGATGGCGACGAATAATTATACGAAAGCGTTGAATTCCTTTGAGTCCGATTTTTTCTTCAAAGACTTTTGTAACCACGTCACTGGGGAAGAGGAAGTGACAAAGGAGGATTGCTTGACTAAACTGCTCATCCACATAAATCATTCTTCCTTCCGGTCTGCCGGCATACGGCAGCTCTCTGACGAGATGGTCACGATATTCATCAAAATGAACAAAACGCATTTTGAAAAAAGGAAGGCTAAGTATTTCGTTGTGCCCGGAGGAGTAGCCAAGAACATACCGTGGAAGTAGGCTTTTTACCTCGGTGCGAGCTAATTCGGTGGTGGCTCCGTCATTGCCGTCTGTTCGATTGAGCCAAAATAGTCTTGGACGCTTACCTGCCGATTTTTCAATGAGTACGTGCGCGGTTTCAGGCGGAAGCAAATTTTTTGTGGAGTTTTGGAGATCCGAGGGAGTTGGCAGCATGTACTCAAGAGAAAAAGCATCAATTGGGGCTTTTTCCGCGCGAAATCCATCTTCATTAGTGGACGGATCATATTCGAAGCCATCAGGCCTGTAATTTAGGTAAATGCATTCGATGTGATAAAAAATCGATGCAAGCGCCTGAAGGACGTTCGATTTTCCACTTCCATTTCGCCCAGCCAGGCAATATGGCTCGAAATGGGGTGTGCGTGAATTTCCGTTGCCATCGGGAAAAATGATGGTGAAATCCTTGGGAAGGCTGCGGAAATTAGTGTCTAACGTTAGGCGAATTAATTTCATTTTGCAAGGTCGAAGACAATCTCACGGCGCCCAAAGGCTTCTTCGGTATCGTTGTCGACTTGGTAATCGAAGCGCTGTACTAAAACTGGTGCCTCGCCGTTTTGGCCAAGCAAATCAGAAATTAGCTCGCGAATCACCTCGTAGGGAGGTGGCTCGTCAAAGACATTTTTCGCATGCTTTAATAAATCACCGAAGCTGAATGGGGTCTCGCGGCACCCTAGAATGCGATATCTAAAATAGTCATATGACCACGGAATGGGTTCGCCTTTCGCAATGAGAGCGTCAAGTGTTTTCAGCTCGCGTTCGATCTTTTTGGATGGAGCAAGAAATATCTTGGAGATCGTCTTCGCATCTTTGGGCTCTACAGCTGGAGCATTGCCATTCTCGCGTTCTACTTTGACGGAAAGGGGCGACTTGATGCGACTCAGATCAAGGAGATTGTGATAGGCGCGCTGCTGTACAATTTCACGTAACGACTTCATTGCGCGTGCCGACTCCTGCAGCTTGGCTGTCATTCCGTGATGTCGTTCCAGTAGCGTTAAGAATCGCTTCTGCAATTCGGTATCTGGAGCAATGAGCTCCAATCCACGTATGGCTTGAGCATTGATGTTGTAGTTACCCGCAGCGGTCCTCGCGTAAGTAAGTAAGCGAGCTCGCCAGGAGGGTATTGCAAGCATTGCGTTGACGAATCCCGGACGCAATCGCGAATCCTGTCGAAGTCGAACTCGGATCAAATACGACGCAAAAGCTGCATCATGCGGTCCGGAGTAGACTGCCGTTCTCGCAACCATCGACGGGTTACCATTTGTACGGACAAATAGCAAATCTCCAGGGAGAAGTTTTAGTTTCTCCCATTCGGCGTCGGTAAGTTCTGAAAACTTCAGATCATTCCAATCAATTTTCCCTGCAGTGACGTTTGGGATGCGCAAAATCGGACGAGCTCTGTCCGATCGAATTTCATGACTTTTTTCTGACGTGCCATAACTGATGCTATCCATTTCAGTGCCGAAGTTGACGACCGGCCACCGCATTGGATTTTTAATGGGATCCCCAAACATGTGCAAGAACGAGGACACAATGAGGTCATTTGCTGCTTGTAGCGCATCGCAACGCATCTCTTGGATATGATCGATTTGCGAGAGAATGGACGCAATCTTTATCTGCTCTTCAAGCGATGGAAGCGGGATCTCAATTGCTAGAAAATCTTCTCGTGTAAGTGAGCGTCGCCTCGCCACGGCACCTCGCATCCTATCCGCATAAATTTTTCTCGCCTGTTGAGAGCGAAGATAGCCTTCGAGAAAAGGTACGTGTATTTCCGCCGGACTTTTAAGTTGCCAGATCGTGTACGCAGGACTTACGACCGCGGCAGGATACAACGTCTGAAAGCCGAGAACGCCTTCATCAATGGGGAAGCCAACCACCAATTGATTGGGATAGACTACTCGATAATCTGAAATATCGTCGCTAGCGACACGCTTATTAAATTTATCGGATTGCTTAATCAAGCCGTCGCGCATCGTAACAGACAGCACTGGAAGATCCTGATCGCCAGCTCGGGAGTTGCCGGCGGGTGCTAGAATTGATCTAAGCGGTACGGTTTTCCACGTCATTTCAAGATTTCTGCCAATTCGTCAATGTCTTTCTGAATGCGAAGCTCGAGATCGCGAAGTCGATTAAGCACGGCGCCTGGATGCTCATATGCAATCTCCGTTTGCTCGGATTTTCGATAGCGCCCGAACGATAGATCATATTTGGCATCGCGAATTTCTTTCGAGGAGACAAAGAAATGCTTTCCCTTTCGGTCGGTTTGGGATTTTGGATCGCGCAGCCGCCATTGACGTATTACGTCCAGTAGTTCGCTGCCCGGAATGCGTTGGCGCTTATCATCAAGACTGAATCCATCGTTCTCGACGTCATAAAACCACGTATTTTTCGTTTTCCCCTCGCGCTTAAATATCAAAATTGCAGTTGCAACTCCTGCGTATGGTCTAAAAACTCCACTTGGCAATGATATCACCGCTTGAAGATTGGTCTCTTCCAAAAGCCTCTTACGCATTTCGATAAATGCGTTGGCCGAGCTGAAGAGTACGCCGCGCGGGATGACAATGCCGGCGATGCCTCCGGGTTTGAGAAGGGTGAGTATCCGTTCCGTGAACAATACTTCAGTTTTGCTGGTGTTGGAGAGAAGGATGCTGTTTATATCCCCTTTGTCAATACTTCCGGTGAAAGGGGGATTCGCCATTACGACGTCGTATGCTTCGATTTCGTTGAAGTTCTTGCTAAGAGTGTCGGCATAATCGATTCGGGGGTTGTCGATGCCATGCATCATGAGATTCATGAGTGCAAGTCGAACCATTGTGGCATCGAAATCATATCCGTATAAGCATGATTCGAGTTCGTGCTTGGTCTTTTGGTTGAAGATTGTCCCCGCACTTACTCTAACAAATCCGTCGTCATCGACATCTACGTGTTTTTTCTTTTTTTGGGCGAGCACAACCTTTGTGCCGATATAGTGGTAGGCATCAAGAAGAAAGCCCGCGGTGCCGCATGCTGGATCGCAAATGCGCTGACCAAGTTGGGGATCAACTAACTCACTTACCAATTTGATAATGTGCCTTGGGGTGCGGAATTGACCGTTTTTCCCAGAGCTACTGATTTCGTTGAGAAGCATCTCATAGACGTCACCCTGAATATCTTGGAAGAGATGGCCGTCTTCGCGCGCGTCACGATCGATTTCGGAGAAAATCTCCTCGATTATCGCGATGGCACCCTTCAGTAGATTTTCGTTTGGAATTAGAAAGACGGCGTTCGCCATGTGGCGAGCAAAATTATTGTTCTCGCTTTCAAGCGTCTTGATAAACGGGAACACGTAATTAACCATATGCGGAAGCAGGTCCTCTGCTTCCATCTCTTTGAGATAGCTCCATCGAAGGGTTGATTTTTCGATCAATGTGCTGGCATTGGGAGCCTTGTACTCTCCAGCAAAACGAGAGCGAAACGCTGCGTCTTTTTGTTTTGCCTCAAACTCCTGGCGGCGATCGAGCTCATCGATCTGTTTCATGAACAGAAGGTAGCTGATCTGCTCGATCGCAGCGATCGGGTTCGAAATTCCGCCGGACCAGAATCGGTTCCAGAGGCGGTCGATGAGAGATTTCAGGGTTGCGTTGATTTGTAACATGTCTTTCGAGTGACTGCGTCGCTGTGTGTAACACCACACACCGCTTCTCCGAGCAGGGCGGGCATTTTGCACGGATGATAGAGCACGTGGTGAGGGGAGTCATCAGTCCCTTTTTATTTGGACCCGACCACGTACTAGGGGCGCGTGAGACTTCTCATTTTTGAAAGCCTCATTTGTCCTCCGAGGGCGTTCAGAGCGCCGTCAGCGCACGCCGGTAGCGGATCGCTTCGGCGATCTGCGCGGCCGTCGGCAGCGGGTCGCCGGCCAGGTCGGCGATCGTCCGCGCGACCTTCAGCACGCGGAAGTACGCGCGCGCCGACCAGCCGAAGCGCTCGCCGGCCTCGCGCAGCAGCCGTTCGCCTTCGTCGGTCGGCCGGCACAGGTCGTCGGTCTCGCGGCCGCTCAGCATGTGGTTCGTCTTGCCCTGCCGATCGAGTTGCAGCGCACGCGCCCGCGCAACCCGCGCGGCTACCGCGGCACTCGGTTCGCCGGGCGCCGATGCGCGCGTCGCCAGCTCGGCCGGCGACAGCGCGGGCAGGTCGATCTGGATGTCGATGCGGTCGACGAGCGGCCCCGACAGCTTGCGCAGGTAGCGCGCGGCGACGTCGGGCGAGCAGCGGCAGCGTCCGGACGGGTCGCCGTGCCAGCCGCATGGGCACGGATTCATCGCCGCGATCAGCTGGCACGCGGCCGGGAAGTCGGCTTGCTGCGCCGCGCGCGAAATCGTGATGCGGCCGGCCTCCAGCGGCTCGCGCAGCATCTCGAGCACGTGCCGGTCGAATTCCGGGAGTTCGTCGAGGAACAGCACGCCGAGGTGCGCGAGCGTGATCTCGCCCGGTTGCGGCGGGTTGCGGCCGCCGACCAGCGCGGCGGCGCTGGATGAGTGATGCGGTGCACGGAACGGCCGCCGGCGCCACTGCGCGGGCGAGAAGCCGAGGCGGCTCGCGGAGAGGAGCGCCGCCGACGTCAGCGCCTCGTCGTCGGTCAGCGGCGGGAGGAGCCCCGGCAGCCGTGCGGCCAGCATCGACTTGCCGGCCCCCGGCGGCCCGACCATCAGCATGTGATGGCCGCCCGCGGCCGCGACTTCCAGCGCGCGGCCGGCGCCGCGCTGGCC
>NZ_VWWH01000104.1:0-21973 GCF_011753045.1 Burkholderia sp. Ap-955 | reverse complement strand
CGCCGCGCAAGCCGACGCCGGCGCGCCGCCGGCCGCGTTCGGCGCGCTGCCCGCCGCCGATGGCGCGACGCTCGTCGAGCTGCCGGCGCTGACCACCCCGTTCATCGAGCAGGACTGGGCACGCTGGCACGACGGACTCGCCGCGCTCGAGCGCGACTGGTTCGCGCCGACCCTTGCCGCGCTGCAGAACGGCGAGCTCGCAAGCGTCGATTTCACGCTGTGCGGCGATACGAGTTCCGTGACGCTGCACGCGACACGTGGCGACCTGCGCAAGTTCTGGCGCCGCCGCGCGCTGGCCTCCCTGTTCGAATAACAAAACAGACCCCGTATGACCCGGATCGTTACCCGCCCCGTCGCGCCCGCCGACGCCGAAGTGCTCGCGCGCCACGGCCTGCATCCCGTCCTTGCGCGCCTGTACGCGTCGCGCGGCGTGCAGTCCCCCGCCGACATCGAGACCGCGCTGGCACGACTCGTTCCGCCCACCGAGCTGAAAGGCTGCGCCGACGCGGCGTCGCTGCTCGCCGACGCGATCGCCGACAAGCGGCGCCTGCTCGTCGTCGCCGACTACGACTGCGACGGTGCGACCGCGTGCGCGGTCGCGGTGCGCGGCCTGCGGATGTTCGGCGCGCAGATCGACTACCTGGTGCCGAACCGTTTCGAATACGGCTACGGCCTCACGCCCGAGATCGTCGAACTCGCCGCCGCGCGCAAGCCCGACCTGCTGATCACCGTCGACAACGGTATCGCGAGCGTCACGGGCGTCGAAGCCGCGAACGCGCGCGGCATCGACGTGCTCGTGACCGACCACCACCTGCCCGGCGACGCGCTGCCCGCCGCGCGCGCGATCGTCAACCCGAACCAGCCCGGCTGCGCGTTCCCGAGCAAGCACCTCGCCGGCGTCGGCGTGATGTTCTACGTGCTGCTCGCGCTGCGCGCCGAGCTGCGCCGCCGCGGCGCGTTCGCGAGCAAGGAAGCCGAGCCGCGGCTCGACGGCCTGCTCGACCTCGTCGCGCTCGGCACCGTCGCCGACGTCGTACGGCTCGACGGCAACAACCGCGTGCTCGTCGCCCAGGGACTCCAGCGCATCCGCAACGGCCGCATGCAGCCGGGCATCGCCGCGCTGTTCCGCGCCGCCGCCCGCGAAGCGCGCACGGCATCGGGCTTCGACCTCGGCTTCGGCCTCGGCCCGCGCCTGAACGCCGCCGGACGGCTGTCCGACATGTCGCTCGGCATCGAGTGCCTGATCACCGACGACATCGGCCGCGCGTGGGATCTCGCGCAGCAGCTCGACGTGATGAACCGCGAGCGCCGCGAGATCGAGGCCGGCATGCAGCAGCAGGCGCTCGCCGATCTCGCTGACGTCGATCCGGCCGACGCGTGCACGATCACCCTCTTCAACCCCGCGTGGCACCAGGGCGTGATCGGCATCGTCGCCGGCCGGCTCAAGGAAAAATTCCACCGCCCGTCGTTCACGTTTGCGCACGCAGATGAAGAAGGCAAGCGGGTCAAGGGGTCGGGCCGCTCGATTCCCGGCTTCCACCTGCGCGACGCGCTCGACCTCGTGTCGAAACGCGAACCGGACCTGATCGTCGCGTTCGGCGGCCACGCGATGGCGGCCGGCCTCACGCTCGACACCGAGAACGTGCCGCGCTTCGCGGCCGCGTTCGAGGCCGTCGCGCGCGAATGGCTGTCCGACGACGCGCTCGCGCGTGTGATCGAGACCGACGGCGAACTCGAGGATGCGTACTTCACGCCGCAGTTCGTCGGGCTGCTCGACGAGGCCGTCTGGGGACAAGGTTTTCCGGCCCCGCTTTTCTCGGGTGAATTCGACGTCGTGTCGCAGTCGCTCGTGAAGGAAAAGCATCTGAAGCTGCAACTGGCGCGCGGCCGGCAGCGCTTCAACGCGATCTGGTTCAACCACACGGAGCCGCTGCCGGAGAGCGCACTGGTCGCCTACCGCCTCGTCGCCGACACGTGGAACGGCGTCACGCGCGTCCAGCTGATCGTCGAACACGCGGCCGGCTAAGCGGCCGACCGTCCCGCGACGCGCCGCCGCACGCGTGCGCGCCGCGCCGGACGGGGCCGTCGACACACGTGCTGGCACCGTTTGCGTCACCGGGCAACCCTGCCGATCGGCTATAATTCCGCTTTTTTACGAAGCCGGAACAGCGAACGATCATGGAAGCGGAACGTCTCAACGCGATCGAAAGCTCCCTGCTCGACCTGCGCAATCGCGCGGGCGAGCTTCGGGGGTATCTTTGACTACGACGCCAAAGCTGCGCGTCTGACTGAAGTCAACAAGGAACTCGAAGACCCGAACGTCTGGAACGATTCGAAGAACGCCCAGGCGCTCGGCCGCGAGAAGAAGCTGCTCGAAGGCGTCGTCATGACGCTCACCGCGCTCGATAGCGACCTGCGCGATGCGCTCGACCTGTTCGAGCTGGCCCGCGAGGAAGGCGACGAGGACACCCTCGTCGCATCGGAAGAAGACGCCGCGAAGCTCGAGGCTCGCGTGGGCGACATCGAGTTCCGCCGGATGTTCTCGAACCCGGCCGACCCGAACAACTGCTTCATCGACATCCAGGCCGGCGCCGGCGGCACCGAGGCGTGCGACTGGGCATCGATGCTGCTGCGCCAGTACCTGCGCTACTGCGAACGCAAGGGCTTCAAGGCCGAAGTGCTCGAAGAGTCCGATGGCGACGTCGCCGGCATCAAGAACGCGACGGTCAAGGTCTCGGGCGAATACGCCTACGGCTTCCTGCGCACCGAAACCGGCATTCACCGCCTCGTGCGCAAGTCGCCGTTCGACTCGTCGGGCGGCCGCCACACGTCGTTCTCGTCGGTGTTCGTCTACCCGGAAATCGACGATTCGATCGAAGTCGAGATCAACCCGGCCGACCTGCGCATCGACACGTACCGCGCATCCGGCGCGGGCGGTCAGCACATCAACAAGACCGACTCCGCGGTGCGGATCACGCACATGCCGACCGGTATCGTCGTGCAGTGCCAGAACGACCGCTCGCAGCACCGCAACCGCGCCGAAGCGATGGCGATGCTGAAATCGCGCCTGTACGAAGTTGAAATGCGCAAGCGCCAGGCCGAACAGGACAAGCTCGAATCGAGCAAGACCGATGTGGGCTGGGGCCACCAGATCCGTTCGTACGTGCTCGACCAGAGCCGCGTGAAGGACCTGCGCACGAACGTCGAAATGAGCAACACGCGAGCCGTCCTCGACGGCGACCTCGACGACTTCATCAGCGCGAGCCTCAAACAGGGCGTGTAAGCGCCGCGGCGCGACCCTGCCGGGTCGCGCCCCCTTGCCCTTCCCGTTTGCGTTGCCGCACCCACTCCGAATTCCGACCATCATGACCGAACCGACCCAAACGCAGCCCGCCGTCACCGCGGACGAAAACCAGATCATCGCCGAGCGCCGCGAGAAGCTGCGCGCGTTGCGCGAGCAAGGCGTCGCCTACCCGAACGATTTCCGGCCCGAGCACCACGCAGCCGACCTGCAGGCCAAATTCGCCGATTCGGACAAGGCCGCGCTTGAAGCGAACCCGGTCGAGGTGTCGGTCGCCGGCCGCATGATGCTCAAGCGCGTGATGGGCAAGGCAAGCTTCGCGACGGTGCAGGACGGTTCGGGCCAGATCCAGTTCTTCGTGACGCCGAACGACGTCGGCGCGGAAACCTACGACGCATTCAAGAAGTGGGACCTTGGCGACATCGTCGCCGCGCGCGGCGTGCTGTTCCGCACCAACAAGGGCGAGCTGTCGGTCCAGTGCAAGGAACTGCGCCTGCTGTCGAAGGCGCTGCGCCCGCTGCCGGACAAGTTCCACGGCCTGTCGGACCAGGAAATGCGCTACCGCCAGCGCTACGTCGACCTGATCGTCACGCCGGAAACGCGCGACACGTTCCGCGCCCGCACCAAGACGATCGCGTCGATCCGCAAGTTCATGGACAACGCCGACTTCATGGAAGTCGAGACGCCGATGCTGCACCCGATCCCGGGCGGCGCGGCCGCGAAGCCGTTCGTCACGCATCACAACGCGCTCGACATGCAGATGTTCCTGCGCATCGCGCCGGAGTTGTACCTGAAGCGCCTGATCGTCGGCGGCTTCGAGCGCGTGTTCGAAATCAACCGTAACTTCCGGAACGAAGGCGTGTCGCCGCGTCACAATCCGGAATTCACGATGATGGAGTTCTACGCCGCGTACACCGACTACCGTTGGCTGATGGACTTCACCGAGCAGCTGATCCGCCAGGCGGCGATCGACGCGCTCGGCACCGCGACGATCCAGTACCAGGGCCGCGAACTCGACCTCGCGAAGCCGTTCCACCGCCTGACGATCACGCAGGCGATCCAGAAGTACGCGCCGGACTACACCGACGGCCAGCTGTCGGACGACGCGTTCCTGCGCACCGAACTGAAGCGCTTCGGCGTCGACGTGTCGCAGCCGGCATTCCTGAACGCAGGCATCGGCGCGCTGCAGCTCGCGCTGTTCGAGGAAACGGCCGAAGCGCAGCTGTGGGAGCCGACCTTCATCATCGACTACCCGGTCGAGGTGTCGCCGCTCGCACGCGCATCGGATACGGTGCCGGGCATCACCGAGCGCTTCGAGCTGTTCATGACCGGCCGAGAAATCGCGAACGGCTTCTCGGAGCTGAACGATCCGGAAGACCAGGCCGCACGCTTCAAGAAGCAGGTCGAGCAGAAGGATGCAGGCGACGAGGAAGCGATGTTCTTCGACGCCGACTACATCCGCGCGCTCGAATACGGGATGCCTCCGACCGGCGGCTGCGGGATCGGCATCGACCGTCTCGTGATGCTGCTGACCGACAGCCCGACGATCCGCGACGTGCTGCTGTTCCCGCACCTGCGCCGCGAAGACTGATCGCTGCACCCACGTGTGCGCCGCACCCTGCGGCGCGCACGCGTCAGCTTTGTAACGACGCGTAAATCCCGCCAGCCGGCGTCCGCCGGCTTTCGATCCTCCCCCGTTTTATCCCCTCGTCGCGACGGCCTTTTCCGGGTTTTCCCTGTCATGGCTGCCGATGCTCCGCTGCAATTCGTTACACCTTGATACGGCGCGCCGCTGGGCCGTGGACGACACTCCTGTTGCGTCACCACGCATGACCACGGGACCAGAACGAGGCGCCGGAACGCCGAGTCTGCTCGCTCCCGAGCGTGGGATCCTGCTCCGGCGCAGCGCGCCGATCCGGATCGACATTGGAGAACAAAATGGACAACCAGAATCAGACCACGCCGCAAAAGCAACGCCTCCACCCGCTGATCGCCACCGCGGCCGGCGCCGTCATCGTCGCCAGCCTCGCGGCGACGGCAGCGATCACGGGCGTCTTCCCGAAAGCCACCAGCAGCAACGAACAGAACGGCCAGACCCAGGCCGCACTGATCGCGTCGCAGCCGGCCGTCGATACGGCAGCTGCCGCCAGCGCCGCGCTGGCGGCGCAGGCCCAGCAGCAGGCGGCCGAACAGGCCGCCGCGCAGCAAAAGGCCGCCGCCGTCGCGCAGGCCGAGCCGAAGCCCGCGCCGCGTCCGGCCGCACCGCATCGCCGTCACACGACGGCGCCGCAGCCGCCGCAATACGCGCAACAGCCGTCGGCGCCGGCGCAGTCGTACTGCCAGAGCTGCGGCACGGTCGTCGCGATCACGCAGACGCGCACGCCGGGCCAGAGCTCGGGGATCGGTGCCGTGGGTGGCGCAGCGGCCGGCGGCTTGCTCGGCAACCAGTTCGGCAACGGCAACGGCCGCACGGCGATGACGATCATCGGCGCACTGGGCGGCGGTCTCGCCGGCAACCAGGTCGAGAAGCAGGTGCGCGCGGAAACCGACTACCAGGTGCAAGTGCAGATGGAAAGCGGCGCGACGCGCACGTTCACGTACCACAACCCGCCGCCGTTCGGCCAGGGCCAGCGCGTACGGATCCAGAACGGCACGCTGGTCGGCGCGTGATCGCGTGACGCCGCTGCCCGCGTCACGCGCGCGGGCGAGCGTCCTTAAAACGAAAACGGCTCGTGAGCGATTGCTCACGAGCCGTTTTCCATTGCCGGCCGTCTGCGCCGTTGGGGCGCCCGCCAGGTTCAGTCCTCGTCGTCGAAGTCCGATTCGTCGATCCAGTGGGCCTGAATCGCTTCGAGGATCTTCTCGCCGGAGTGCGTCGGATCGTCGTTGAAGCCGTCGAGCTCGAGCACCCACTGGCGCAGGTCGACGAAGTTGATCCGCTGCGGGTCGATGTCTGGGTGCTTGTCCGCCAGCGCAATGGCTATTTCACGCGAATCGGTCCATTTCATCGCCTGCCTCCGGTTCCTGTCAGTGATTTTCCTTCGCGTGGTTGATCGAGTACTTCGGAATCTCGACCACCAGGTCCGAATCTTCCTTCACGATCGCCTGGCACGACAGGCGCGATGTCGGCTCGAGGCCCCACGCCTTGTCCAGCAGATCGTCCTCGTCCTCCTCGGACGGCGTCAGATCGTTGAAGCCTTCGCGGATCACCACGTGGCACGTCGTGCACGCGCACGACTTCTCGCATGCATGCTCGATCTCGATCCCGTGTTCGAGCAGGTTGTCGCAGATACTCTTGCCGGGCGTCGCGTCGATCACTGCGCCGTCCGGGCACAGTTCGACGTGAGGCAGCACCACCAGTTGAGGCATGTCCGTTCCGTCAGTCAGGGTGCGGCGCCAAGCGCCGCACGGTTCATTATCGCGCGGGCCGTTGCCGGCCGATGCGCAGTTCGTGAGTTCAGATCTCGTCGAGCCGGCGGCCCGACAGCGCGCGCTTGATGCTCTTGTCCATCCGGCGCGCCGCGAATTCGTCGGTGCCGTCGGCCAGCGCCTTGGTCGCCGTTTCGATCGCGTTCGTATCGTCGCCTTGCGCGACCGCACGCAGCGCCGCGGCCAGCGCGTCGACTTGCGCGCGCTCGTCCGCGTCGAGCAGTTCGCCGTCGGCCGCCAGCGCGGCCTGCGTCGCCTCGAGCATCCGCTCGGCCTCGACCTGCGCTTCGCGCAGCGCGCGGGCGCGCATGTCGATTTCGGCGGTCTTGAAGCTGTCCTCGAGCATCTTCGCGATGTCGTCGTCGGCAAGACCGTACGACGGCTTCACGACGACCGACGCCTCGACGCCCGACAGTTGTTCGCGGGCGAACACCGACAGCAGGCCGTCCGCGTCCACCTGGTAAGTCACGCGAATGCGCGCGGCGCCGGCCGTCATCGGCGGAATGCCGCGCAGCTCGAAACGCGCGAGCGACCGGCAATCGGCGACGAGCTCGCGCTCGCCCTGCACGACGTGGATCGCCATCGCGGTCTGGCCGTCCTTGAAGGTCGTGAATTCCTGCGCGCGCGCGATCGGAATCGTCGAGTTGCGCGGAATGATCTTCTCGACGAGGCCACCCATCGTCTCGACACCGAGCGACAGCGGAATCACGTCGAGCAGCAGCCAGTCGTCGCCGGTGCCGCGATTGCCTGCGAGCAGGTCGGCCTGGATCGCCGCGCCGAGCGCGACGACCTGGTCCGGATCGAGGTTCACGAGCGGCGGCTGGCCGAAATACTTCGCGACCGCATCGCGGATCACCGGCATGCGCGTCGCGCCGCCGACGAGCACGACACCCTTGATGTCGGCCGGCGTGACCTGCGCATCCCGCAGCGCCTTGCGAGTCGGCGTGAGCGTGCGCTGCACGAGCGGCTCGACGAGCGACGCGAACGTGTCGTGCGAGAGGGTCTGCACGAGGTGCGCGCCACCCGACAGCGTGACGTCGAGTGACGCCTCCGGTGCGGACGACAGCGCTTCCTTCAGCACGCGCACACGGTCGAGCAGCAGGCGCACGTCCTCGGGCGCGAGCGTCTTCGCATCGATGCCGGCCTGCGCGAGCACGTGATCGAACAGCGCATGGTCGAAATCGTCGCCGCCGAGCGCGGAATCGCCGCCCGCGGCCAGCACTTCGAACACGCCCTTCGTCAGCTTCAGGATCGACAGGTCGAACGTGCCGCCGCCGAGGTCATACACCGCGTAGAGGCCTTCGGCCCCGTTGTCGAGACCGTAGGCGATCGCCGCGGCGGTCGGTTCGTTCAGCAGGCGCAGCACGTTGAGGCCCGCGAGGCGCGCGGCGTCCTTGGTTGCCTGGCGTTGCGCTTCGTCGAAATACGCGGGCACCGTGATCACCGCGCCTACCAGGTCGTCGCCAAGCGAATCTTCCGCGCGATAACGCAGCGTCGCGAGAATCTCGGCCGACACTTCGACCGGGCTCTTCACGCCGTCGATGGTACGGATCTGCACCATGCCCGGCGCATCGACGAATTCGTACGGCGCGTTCGCCGCGCCTTCGACCTCGGCCTTGCCGCGGCCCATGAAGCGCTTGACCGACACGATCGTGTTGCGCGGATCGGTTGCGGCCTGCTCTTTCGCGTCGTGGCCAATGCGTCGGCCACCCTTCTCGAGATAGCGGACCACCGACGGCAGCAGCACGCGACCCGCTTCGTCGGGCAGGACTTCAGGCACGCTGTTGCGCACGGCCGCGACGAGCGAATTCGTCGTGCCGAGATCGATCCCGACGGCGAGTCGCCGCTGATGCGGCGCCGGCGCCATGCCCGGTTCGGAAATTTGCAGTAAAGCCATCTTGGTTCGTTCGGGCGCTCGGCCCGTTTGCTGCGCGTGCCGCAAGGCACGCGGTTAAGTTTCGAGGCGCTCGATCTGCGCGCCCACTTCCGACGCGACCCGTTCGATGAACATCAGTTGGCGCACGGCCTCGGCGGCCGCCTGATCGGCGCCGCTGTCGAGCAACGTGCCGAGGCGCTCCACCCGCACGCGCCGCTCTTCGCGCAACTCGGCGAGCAGCGCATCGAGCGCGTCGACGTTGCGGGCGGCCGCGGCATCCTCGATGCCCTCGCGCCACTCCATCTGCTGCATCAGGAACGCGGGCTCCATCGCGGTGTTGTTTTCCGCGCCGATGTCGACACCGCGCAGCGACAACAGATACGACGCGCGCTTCAGCGGATCGCGCAGCGTGCGATATGCCTCGTTCGCGCGGGTGGCCCATTGCATCGCGATACGCTTCTGCGCGTCGCCGGCCGCCGCGAAGCGGTCCGGATGCACTTGCGTCTGCACCGTCCGATACGCGGCGTCGAGCGCCGCCTCGTCGAGCGCGAATTGCGCCGGCAGGTGAAACAGGTCGAAGTGGCTGTCTTTCAGCGAGACCATCGTCGCGTTCAATTCCGGTTCGTCGCGCGGCAAACGCCGCACATTAAAAAGGCGGCCCGTGCCGCCTCTTGCCCGCATCGCGCGGAGATCCGCGTGGTCACACGCGGAACGATTCGCCGCAGCCGCACTCGTCCTTCACGTTCGGGTTGTTGAACTTGAACCCTTCGTTCAGGCCTTCACGTGCGAAGTCGAGCTCGGTGCCGTCGATGTAGGCCAGGCTCTTCGGATCGACGATCACCTTCACGCCATGACTCTCGAACACCTGATCCTCGGGAGCCAGCTCGTCGACATACTCGAGCTTGTACGCGAGCCCCGAGCACCCGGTCGTGCGAACGCCGAGCCGCAGGCCCATACCCTTGCCGCGACGGACGAGGTATTTCTGGACGTGCTGTGCTGCTTTTTCGGTCAGTGTAATTGCCATGATGTCCTTGCCGCGGCGCGCCACCGGGGCCCGCCGCGTTCCTTCTGAAGCCGCTCGATGCCGCTCAGGCTGCTGCCTGATCGCCTTCCGTGGTGTCGTGACGCTTCTTGTAGTCGGCCACGGCTGCCTTGATCGCGTCTTCCGCGAGGATCGAGCAGTGAATCTTCACCGGCGGCAGCGCGAGTTCTTCCGCGATCTGCGTGTTCTTGATCGACAGTGCTTCGTCGAGCGTCTTGCCCTTCACCCATTCGGTGACGAGCGAGCTCGATGCGATCGCCGAACCGCAACCGTAGGTCTTGAACTTCGCGTCTTCGATCACGCCGTCCGCGCCGACGCGGATCTGCAGCTTCATCACGTCGCCGCAGGCCGGCGCGCCGACCATGCCCGTGCCGACCGTGTCGTCGTCCTTCGCGAACGAACCGACGTTGCGCGGGTTTTCGTAGTGATCCAGAACCTTGTTGCTGTAAGACATGACTCAGACTCCTTGACTCGTTACGTCTGCGTGCGCGAATCCGCCCGCGGGTATGTTCAATCCGGCGCTCAGTGTGCGGCCCATTCGATCGTCGACAGATCGATGCCTTCCTGGTGCATTTCCCAGAGCGGCGAGAGTTCGCGCAGCTTCGCGATCTTGCTGTTCAGCAGGTTGATCACGAAGTCGACTTCCTGCTCCGTCGTGAAGCGGCCGACCGTGAAGCGGATCGAGCTGTGTGCCAGCTCGTCGTTGCGGCCGAGCGCACGCAGCACGTACGACGGCTCCAGCGACGCCGACGTGCATGCGGAGCCCGACGACACCGCGACGTCCTTGATCGCCATGATCAGCGACTCGCCTTCGACGAAGTTGAAACTGATGTTGAGGTTGTGCGGGACACGGCGCTCCATGTCGCCGTTCACGTACGTTTCCTCGATTTGCGACAGGCCGCGCAGCAGCTTGTCGCGCAGCATGCGGACGCGCTCGTTTTCCGTCGCCATTTCTTCACGTGCGATGCGGAACGCTTCGCCCATGCCGACGATCTGGTGCGTCGCCAGCGTGCCCGAACGCATGCCGCGCTCGTGGCCGCCACCGTGCATCTGCGCTTCGATGCGCACACGCGGCTTGCGGCGCACGTACAGCGCGCCGATGCCCTTCGGGCCGTAGGTCTTGTGCGCCGAGAACGACATCAGGTCGACCTTCAGCTTCGCGAGGTCGATCGCGACCTTGCCGGTCGACTGTGCGGCGTCGACGTGGAACACGATGCCCTTCTCGCGGCAGATCTCACCGATCGTCTCGATGTCCTGGATCACGCCGATCTCGTTGTTCACGTGCATCACCGACACGAGGATCGTGTCCGGGCGCAGTGCGGCCTTGAACGCGTCGAGGTCGATCAGCCCGTCATCCTTCACGTCGAGGTAGGTGACTTCGAAACCGTCGCGCTCGAGCTCGCGGCAGGTGTCGAGCACGGCCTTGTGCTCGGTCTTCACCGTGATGATGTGCTTGCCCTTGCCCTTGTAGAAGTTCGCGGCACCCTTGATCGCGAGGTTGTCCGACTCCGTTGCGCCGGACGTCCAGATGATCTCGCGCGGATCCGCGTTCACGAGCGCGGCCACGTTCTCACGCGCTTCCTCGACCGCCCGCTCCGCGTCCCAGCCATACGCGTGGCTGCGCGACGCCGGGTTGCCGAACTGCTCGCGCAGGTACGGCACCATCTTGTCGACCACGCGCGGGTCGACCGGCGTCGTCGCGCTGTAATCCATGTAGATGGGCAGGTGGAGAGTGTCTTGGGTCATCTGTCGCTCCGGGAATTCTGTGCAGGGACTATGTGCGTTATGGGGTATGGCGGCGCCTTCGCGCTCACGAACTCGCGATGTTGAACACCGAATTGGGGCCGAGCGGCATCGTGCGAACCGGCTCGGCCGGCGCCGCAACGGGCTCCGGCGTGCGCCGGTCGCGCAGCACCGCGGGTGCGCCCTCGCGAGCGCGCTGCTGATCGACGAGATCCTGCAGCGACACCGAATCGAGGTATTCGACCATCTTCTGGTTCAGCGTCGACCACAGCTCGTGCGTCATGCAATGGCCGTCGGGCTGCTTCGAGCCGTCGCACGTGCCTTTGCCGCCGCACTGCGTGGCGTCGAGCGGTTCATCGACCGCGATGATGATGTCGGCAACGGTGACGTCCTGCGCGCGACGCGCGAGGTTGTAGCCGCCGCCCGGGCCGCGCACGGATTCGACGATTTCATGCCTGCGCAGCTTGCCGAACAGCTGTTCGAGATACGAGAGCGAAATCCGCTGGCGCTGGCTGATGCCTGCAAGCGTCACCGGGCCCTGCTCCTGGCGCAGTGCCAAGTCAATCATCGCCGTGACGGCGAAACGGCCTTTGGTGGTGAGTCTCATGGTGTCTAGGGGACTGCAATCTTGACGATTTTGGTCAAGTATAAATATTTGACGATTTTAGTCAAGTATCCATGTCTTTGAAAGGGTATTCGCAGATCGCTGAATACCGCGCGATCAGCGCTCCGTGCGGGCCCGGAGCGTCTCCAGCAGGCCCGCGCACGCGCGCTCGACCTGATCGAGCACCCGCTCGAAGCCCTGCGTACCGCCGAAATAGGGGTCGGCCACTTCGGTTTCGGCCGAATCCGGTGCGAAATCCATCAGCAAGCGCACCTTGTCGCGATGCTGCGGCGGACAGCGGCGGTGCAGCTCCGCGAGGTTCGCCTCGTCCATCGCGAGCAGCAGGTCGAAGCGCTCGAAATCCGCTGCGCTCACCTGTCGTGCGCGCAGCGCCGACAGGTCGTAGCCGCGGCCAAGAGCGGCAGCCTGCGCACGCGTATCCGGCGGCTCGCCGACATGCCAGTCACCGGTGCCGGCCGAATCGATCGCGATCCGGTCCGCCAGCGCGGCCGCGTCGACCTGGTGACGCATCACGCCTTCCGCGGTGGGCGAACGGCAGATGTTGCCGAGACAGACGAAACAGATCGAAACGCGGGTCATCGCACTATCGGAAAGCCGCGGCGAGCCGCGCGGGAGAAGAACACGCCATTATACAAAGGCGACCGGAATCGCGCCGCCGCGCAAAGCGACGGCGCCATGCCTTACAGCGCCTTCGGCGCGGCGAGCACGACGTCACCGGACGCCGCCGGCAGCGGCGTCGCCGCATCGTCGACCAGCCCGAACGACACCGCACGCGCCAGCTCGGCGGATGCCTGGTGAACGGCAAGCGGGCCGCGCGACGGCGCCTCGGCCATCGCATGCAGATAGGCAGCCGCGGCCAGCGGAACGACGATTGCCAGCGGCCAGTACATCGATATTGTCTTTTTCATGATGCGGACCTCCTTGACCTCGTACCCCGAAACCCAATTCCGGGGACTACAGACAGGATTCTATAGACCGCATCTATCGAGATAAATATACAAATAGCGAACGCACTGTTGTCGCCGGATGAACAGTCGTCAGCCGAGGTGGCTTTGCGACGCCGCGTACAGCTCGCGGAACGTGCGCCCGGTCGGCGTCGGCATGTCGCGCGTATCCATCCAGCCGCCCATCATCGGCAGGCGCCGCAGCGTGCCGCCGTTGCCGCCCAGTCGCTCGAGGATGCGCACCGCGAGCTTGGTCGTCAGCGCATACAGCATCGGCCGGCGCGCGAAGAAACCCCATGCGGCGAGCGCCGCGCGCTCGCGCCACGGTCGCAGATGCCGCTCCACCTGCTTCTCGCGCAGCGTGCGCAACAGGTGCGACAGCGGAATCCCGGCCGGGCACACGCTGTCGCATTCCCCGCAAAGCGTTGCGGCCTGCGGCAGGTCGAGTGAGCGGTCGAGCCCGACGTAGCTCGGCGTCAGCACGGATCCCATCGGCCCCGGGTAGACCCAGCCGTACGTGTGGCCACCCACCTTCTGGTACACCGGACAGTGGTTCATGCATGCGCCGCAACGGATGCAGCGCAGCATCTCCTGGAATTCGCCGCCGATCAGCCCGGTGCGGCCGCCGTCGACGAGCACGACATAGTTGTGCTCGGGGCCATCCTCGTCGCCGGGCCCGCGCGGCCCGGTCAGCAGCGAGAAATAGTTCGACGTCTTCTGCCCGGTCGCCGAGCGCGGCAGCAGGCGCATCGCGGTCGCGAGATCCTCGAGCGTCGGCAGCACCTTCTCGATGCCCGTCACCGCCACATGCACGCGCGGCATCACCGTGCACATGCCCTCGTTCCCTTCGTTCGTCACGATCGCCACCGAACCGGTCTCGGCGATCACGAAGTTGCCGCCCGTCACGCCCATGTCGGCGGACATGAAATGCGGGCGCAGCACCTCGCGCGCCTCGCGCGTCATGTCCGGAATCTCGGTGAGCCGCTCGCGATGGTGCGTGCGCGCGAACAGGTCGGCGATCTCGTCCTTGTCCTTGTGCACGACGGGCGCAATGATGTGGCTCGGCGGCTCGTTGTCGTTGATCTGCAGGATGTACTCACCCAGATCCGTCTCGATCGACTGCACGCCCATTTCCGCGAGCACCGCGTTCAGGCGCATTTCCTCCGACACCATCGACTTGGTCTTGATGACCTTCTTCACGTCGTGACGACGCGCGATGTCCGCCACGAGCCGCGCGGCATCCTCGGTCGTTTCGGCAAACAGCACCGTCGTGCCGCGCCGCGTCGCCTCGCGCTCGAACGCCTCGAGCCACACGTCGAGGTTCTCCAGCGCGCGGTTGCGGCGATCCTTCAGCGCGGCGCGCGTGGCCGGGAAGTCGATCGCGGTCATCGCGTCGGCGCGCGCGGACACGAATTTCGTCGACAGCTTCTTCAGGTTCTGCTGCAGGCGCTGGTCGGCCAGCTTCTGGCCGGCGCGCGCCTTGAAATGCATCGATTGGACTTGCATCGCGGTATCGGGGAAAAGTGAGCGGAACCGGGCGTCAGACGTCGCCCGCCAGCACCTGCGCGACGTGCAGCACGCGCGTGTCGCGGTCGCCGGTGCGGCGCAACCGCCCTTCGATGTTCAGCATGCAGCCGAGATCGCCGAGCACGACGGCGCCCGTACCGGACGCGCGCACGTTCGCGCACTTCTCATCCGCGATGGCTGCCGAAATATCGCCGTACTTGACCGCGAACGTACCGCCAAAGCCGCAGCAGTGCTCGCAGTCCTTCATTTCGGTGACCGCGATGCCGCGCTGCGCGAGCAGCGCGCGCGGCTGCGCCTTCACGCCGAGCTCGCGCAGGCCCGAGCACGAATCGTGATAGGTGACGGGCCCCGTGAATTCGCCCGGCGCGAGCGACACCTTCGCGACGTTCGCCAGGAAATCGGTCAGTTCGTACACTTTCTGCTGGAACCGCGTGTAGCGCCCCATCAGTTCGGGGTCGTTGCGGAACAGGTCGCCGTAGTGCGCGCGGATCATCCCGCCGCAGGAACCCGACGGCGCGACGACGTAATCGAACTGCTCGAACTCGCGCAGCGTCTTTTCCGCGAGATCACGCGCGAGCGCGCGGTCGCCCGAGTTGTAGGCCGGCTGGCCGCAGCAAGTCTGCGCGGGCGGCACGATCACCTCGTAGCCGGCGTCGCGAATCAGCTTGAGCGCCGAAAAACCGATTTCGGGGCGCATCAGATCGACCAGGCAGGTCACGAACAAACCGACTCGCATACGTGCTCCTTCGAGAAAACGGCTCTCATTATCCGCCGTTTGGCCGGCAAGACCAACGCCGGCGCTCATGCAAGCCCGCACTGCGCGAAACGAGGATTTCCTCGAACGGCGTTCGCTTTTTTCACAATACGAGATACAATCGTTCCAACACCGCTTGACGCGTCAACCGATTTCTCCCCCGACATGAGCCAACCCACCCCGGATTCCAAAACGTCGATCCAGGTGATCGAACGCATGATGCGGTTGCTGGACGCGCTTGCCGCGCACAGTGACCCTGTCAGCCTGAAGGAGCTTGCGCAGCGGACGGAGCTGCACCCGTCGACCGCGCACCGCATTCTCAACGACATGGTGACCTGCCGTCTCGTCGACCGCTCCGATCCCGGCACGTATCGCCTCGGCATGCGGCTGCTGGAGCTCGGCAACCTCGTGAAGGCACGCCTGTCGGTGCGCGACGCGGCGCTGATGCCGATGCGCGAGCTGCACCGCCTCACCGGGCAAACCGTGAACCTGTCGGTGCGCCAGGGTGACGAGATCGTCTACATCGAGCGCGCGTATTCGGAGCGCTCGGGGATGCAGGTCGTCCGCGCGATCGGTGGCCGTGCGCCGCTGCACCTCACGTCGGTCGGCAAGCTGTTCCTCGCGGCCGACGAAACGTCGCGCGTGCGCGCCTACGCGACGCGTACGGGGCTGTCCGGCCATACGCAGAACAGCATCACCGACATCGCGAAGCTCGAGCGCGAGCTGACGATCGTCCGCCAGCAATCGTGCGCGCGCGACAACGAGGAGCTGGAGCTCGGCGTGCGCTGCATCGCAGCCGGCATCTACGACGATTCGGGCAAGCTCGTCGCGGGCCTGTCGCTGTCGGCGCCGGCCGATCGTCTCCAGGATGCGTGGCTCGGCCAGCTGAGCCGCACGGCCCTCACCATTTCGGAATCGCTCGGCTACCGGCCGGCGCCCGCGAAGGATGCGGACGGGCTGCAGCGGCAGGCGTAAGCCGCTCCCGCGCACCCAATGAAAAAGCCCCGCGATTGCGGGGCTTTTTTTCAGCCATCGGCGCGGCGGCGAACCGCCACGCCACCGTGCGATCAGGTCCCGCCGCTCGGCGTGTTGGCTGCCGTCAGGCGCTCGCCGCCGCCGGCATCGAGCCAGTTGCGCAGGCGCGCCGCATCGGCGAAGCGCGAATACTTGCCGAACGAATCGAGCAGCACCATCACCATCGGCTTGCCGTGGATCGTCGCCTGCATCACGAGGCACTCGCCCGCCTCGTTGATGAAACCCGTCTTTTGCAGACCGATATCCCACGAGCCATTGCCGCGGATCAGCGCGTTCGTGCTGTTGTAGACGAGATTGCGCTTGCCCGTGTACACCTCGTAGGTGCGATCGGTCGAGAACTGACGAATCATCGGGTACTGGTACGCCGCATTGACCATCTTCACGAGATCGCGTGCGCTCGACACGTTCGAGCTCGACAGCCCCGTCGAATTCTCGAAGTGCGTGTCGGTCATGCCGAGCGCCTTCGCCTTCGCGTTCATCGCGGCGATGAACGCCGGACGGCCGCCCGGGTAGTAACGCGACAGCGCGGCGGCCGCGCGGTTTTCCGACGCCATCAGCGCGATGTGCAGCATGTCTTCACGCGACAGCACCGAACCGACCGACAGGCGCGAGCCCGTGCCCTTCTCGTAATCGCGGTCTTCGTCCGTGACTTCGAGCTGGTCGGTCATCGGCGTCTTCGAGTCGAGCACGACCATCGCCGTCATCAGCTTCGAGATCGACGCGATCGGCACGACGGCGTGCGAATTCTTGTCGAACAGCGGCTCACCCGAGTTCTGGTCGACGACGTACGCGACGCTCGAACGCAGCGCGAGCGCGTCCGGCGTGTCGTGCAGGCCGAACGCCTGGCCGACGGTCGGCCGGCGCGGCTGGAACGCGACCTTGCGGACTGCGCCGTGATGGCCGCCATGCACGTTCGACGCGAGCGTCACGCGCTTGCGCGACGCCTTCGCGCGCGGCGCGTCGTCGGCCGCGACCTTCGCGGATTTGTCGGAGCTGGCCTTGGCCGACTTCTTCTTCGCGGA
Organism: Burkholderia sp. Ap-955; assembly: GCF_011753045.1. NCBI lineage: Bacteria > Pseudomonadati > Pseudomonadota > Betaproteobacteria > Burkholderiales > Burkholderiaceae > Burkholderia > Burkholderia sp. Ap-955. Next base: position 4,675 of record NZ_VWWH01000104.1, on the reverse strand, counting down.
CGAAGCAGGAGCGACAGCCTTTTTCTTGGCGGCTTGTTGGGTCTTCGCAGTGGCGGCAAAGGCGTCAGCAGGCGCGACGGACGCGGTGGTCGCCAGCAAGGCGACTGCGACCGACACAGCCGTGCCGAGCGTCATGCTCTGCAACAATCTGCGCGGTGAAAACGATTCGGCTTTCATTGGGGTCTGGACAAAGCGGGCGGGAGGTTTCCGCAAGTGTAGTTAAAGCTGAAAAAAAGAGCAATATTAGGCACTTACCGATCGTCGTTAAACCGGAATGTAAGGGTCGGCCAACCTCTGACCAATGAACCCTCCCGATCCCATCGAAAAAATCCATGGGACGCGCTGCCCGACAGTACCCGTCTCCCGATTACACACGGTTAATTGAGATAACGTCACTTCGGAGGCGATTTAAAGCGGGGAAACTACGTATCCGGCGCTCGGGGTGCCAGGGGCGCCGGTCTCGGCCGTGGCGGCGGCACGTCGCCACGGGACGCGCATCGAAACGGCGCGTTTTTCGACAGGAACAGAAGGATAACGTTCCACATGCCTGTCAGGTTTACCTGTGCATGATCATGGTGCGGTGCGCCTGCCCCGCCGCTGTGCGCACCATATGGGATCGCGCATGAAACCGATTCCGAACGGGCACGATAACTCATTGTTTTATCGATAATTTGTCGCGATTGTGCAACGCACAAAAAGTACTTGACATTGGTTTTCTCTGCCCTAAAATAAGCCTCATTGCTGCGTTGCACAAAGCACGCGCATCCGAGGTTCCCCAGCGTAGTGCCCTTTACCCTGCGATCGACGCGATCGCTTTTCAGGAGCTTGACATGTCCTTGCTGACCCCCGAGCAAATCGCCGCCGCCCAGAAAGCCAACCTCGAAAGCCTGTTCGGTCTGACGACCAAGGCGTTCGAAGGCGTCGAAAAGCTGATCGAACTCAACCTGCAGGTCGTGAAGTCGACGCTGGCCGAAGGCCAGGAAAACGCGCAGCGCCTGCTGTCGGTGAAGGACGCACAGGAACTGATCGCGCTGCAAGCCAGCCTGTCGCAGCCGGTCGCGGAAAAGGTGCTGTCGTACGGCCGTCACCTGTATGAAATCGCATCGTCGACGCAAGCCGAGTTCGCGAAGGTTGCTGAAGCGCAATTCGAAGAGCAGAACAAGAAGGTCCAGGCACTCGTCGACAACGTCGCGAAGAACGCCCCGGCTGGTTCGGAAACGGCTGTCGCAGCACTGAAGTCGGCACTGAACGCTGCGAACACCACGTACGAAACGGTTCAGAAGGCAACGAAGCAAGCCGTCGAAATCGCTGAAACGAACTTCAACGCTGCTGCTGCCGTCGCAACGAAGGCGGCTACCGCCGCTGCTGCACGTCGTACGAGCAAGCCGGCCGCGTAAGCGCCCCCTGCTCCTGAAAAAGCCGCGCCCAGCGCGGCTTTTTCATTTCTGGCGCCGGAACACGCTGGAACCGGCAAGTCGCCGGCCGTTCTCGAACGGTCGTTTGAGCATCGGCCGCACATAAAAGAAAACGCCGCCGCCCGGATGGCCCGGGAGGCGGCGTTTTTTCGTGGCCGGCGGATTGCCGGCCGTGCCGGCTGCATTACTTCTTGCGTTGCGGCGGCAGGTCGGTACAGACGCCTTCGTACAGTTCGGCGGCCATGCCAATCGATTCGCCGAGCGTCGGGTGCGGATGGATCGTCTTGCCGATGTCTTCCGCATCCGCGCCCATTTCAACGGCGAGGCACACTTCGCTGATCAGGTCGCCCGCATTCAGGCCGACGATACCGCCGCCGATCACGCGATGGGTTTCCTCGTCGAAGATCAGCTTCGTGAAGCCTTCGTCGCGGCCGTTCGCGATCGCGCGGCCCGATGCGGCCCACGGGAACACAGCCTTGCCGTACTTGATGCCTTCGGCCTTGCACTGGTCTTCCGTCTTGCCGGCCCACGCCACTTCCGGATCGGTGTACGCCACCGACGGGATCTGCAGTGCATCGAAGTACGCCTTCTCGCCGTGCGCGGCTTCCGCTGCGACGTGGCCTTCATGCACGGCCTTGTGCGCGAGCATCGGCTGGCCGACGATATCGCCGATCGCGAAGATGTGCGGGACGTTCGTGCGCATCTGCTTGTCGACGTCGATGAAGCCGCGATCCGTGACCGCGACGCCCGCCTTGTCGGCGCCGATCTTCTTGCCGTTCGGGCTGCGGCCCACCGCGACGAGCACGAGGTCGTAGCGCTGCGCTTCCGCCGGGGCCTTCTCGCCCTCGAACTTCACGTAGATGCCGTCTTCCTTCGCTTCCGCGCCGACCGTCTTGGTCTTCAGCATCACGTTGCCGAAGCGTTTCGCGTTGTACTTTTCCCAGACCTTCACGAGGTCGCGGTCCGCGCCGTTCATCAGGTTGTCGAGCATTTCGACGACGTCGATCTCGGCGCCCAGCGTCGCGTAGACGGTGGCCATTTCGAGACCGATGATGCCGCCGCCGATCACGAGCATGCGCTTCGGCTGCTGGCGCAGTTCGAGCGCGCCGGTCGAATCGACGATGCGCGGATCGTCCGGCAGGAACGGCAGCTTCACCGACTGCGAGCCGGCCGCGATGATCGCCTGCTTGAACTTGACGACCTTCTTGCCGTTTTCGCCCTGCACTTCCATGTGATACGGATCGACGAACGTGCCGACGCCCGTCACGACCTCAACCTTGCGCGCTTTCGCCATGCCGGCGAGGCCCGTCGTCAGCTTCTTCACGACGCCGGACTTGAAGTCGCGCAGCTTGTCGAGGTTGATTTCCGGCTTGCCGAACGAGATGCCGTGCGATGCGAGCGCTTCCGCTTCGTCGATCACGAGCGCCGTGTGCAGCAGCGCTTTCGACGGGATGCAGCCGACGTTCAGGCACACGCCGCCGAGCGTCAAGTAGCGTTCGACGAGCACCGTCTTCATGCCGAGGTCGGCTGCGCGGAACGCGGCCGAGTAGCCGCCGGGGCCGGCACCGAGCACGAGCATGTCGCACTCGATGTCGGCGCCACCTGCGTAGCTGCCGGCCTGCGGCGCGGGTGCCGGAGCGGCGGCGGCCGGTGCCGGCGCTGCTGCTGCGGGCTTGGCCGCTTCGGGAGCTTTTGCGGGTGCGGCAGCGCCAGCCGATGCTTCGACGATGGCGATGACGGTGCCTTGCGAGACTTTCTCGCCGGCCTTGACCTTGACTTCCTTGACCGTGCCGGCGACGTCGCTGGGCACTTCCATGGAGGCTTTATCGGATTCGAGCGTGATGAGCGTTTGCTCTTTTTCGATCACGTCGCCGGGTTTCACGTTGACTTCGATGACATCGACGCCGCTGAAATCGCCGATATCCGGAACCTTGACTTCGATGAGACTCATTACTGTCCCCTTCTTGATTAGCTGCAGACAGAGGGGGAGAAACCCGCAGAGAGAACCCGTGACTACGGCCTGGTCAAAGAACGCGAACCTGGGCAGAACCACCTTTGCCGTCCGCCCAAGGACGCGCCTTTCTTTTGGTTACTTTTCTTTGGAAGACAAAGAAAAGTGACCGCCGCCCCGCGCAGGGGCGACGCTAATAGACCGTTAGCGAAACAGGTTCAACGACAGGACGCGGATGACCGACAAACAACCCACGCCCCAGCGAGCCACTCCCACGCTCATCAAAGAATGATGCGACGGAAATCGGCAAGCAACGCGCCGAGATACGCATTGAACCGCGCGGCTTCCGCGCCATCGATGACGCGATGGTCATACGACAGCGACAGCGGCAGCGTCAGGCGCGGCACGAACTGCTTGCCGTCCCACACCGGCTTCATCTGGCCGCGCGACAACCCGAGGATCGCCACTTCCGGCGCGTTGATGATCGGCGTGAAGTTCGTGCCGCCGATCCCGCCGAGCGACGAGATCGAGAAGCAGCCGCCCTGCATCTGGTCCGGCTTCAGCTTGCCGTCGCGTGCGGCCTTCGACAGCTCGGCCATTTCCTTCGCGATGTCGACGAGACCCTTCTTGTCCGCATCGCGGATCACCGGCACGACGAGACCGTTCGGCGTGTCCGCGGCAAAACCGATGTGGTAGTACTGCTTGAACACCAGGTTGTCGCCGTCGAGGCTCGCGTTGAAGGTCGGGAATTTCTTCAGCGCGGCGACGACCGCCTTGATCACGAACGCGAGCATCGTGAACTTCACGCCCGCCTTCTCGTGTTCCTTGTTCAGCTGCACGCGCAGCGCTTCGAGCTCGGTGATGTCCGCTTCGTCGTTGTTCGTGACGTGCGGGATCATCACCCAGTTGCGATGCAGGTTCGCGCCCGAGATCTTCTTGATGCGCGACAGCGGCTTCGCCTCGAACGGGCCGAACTTCGAGAAGTCGACCTTCGGCCACGGCAGCAGGTTCAGCTCGCCGCCGCCTGCCGGCGCGGCTGCCGCGCCCGGTGCTGCGCGCTGGCCGGTCATCACGCCCTTCACGAAGCCGGTGACGTCTTCCTTCGTAATGCGGCCCTTCGGACCCGAACCCTGCACGCGTGCAACTTCGACGCCGAGCTCACGTGCGAACTTGCGCACCGACGGCGATGCGTGGCTGGCGCGGTATTCGCCCGACGCGGCGGCCGGAGCCGGTGCAGCAGCAGCCGGTGCCGGGGCGGCCTTCGCGGGTGCGGCGGCAGGTGCCGGCGCCGGAGCGGCAGCAGCGGCCG
>NZ_VWWH01000103.1:0-22208 GCF_011753045.1 Burkholderia sp. Ap-955 | reverse complement strand
GCGCCGAGCGACACGAGCTCCTGCGCGTACGCGAGGCCCTCGGCGAGCGTGTCGTCGCTGTGCGCGACGCGATCGACGAGGCCGAGCGCGAGCGCTTCGTCCGCGCTCACATGGCGGCCCGTCAGCATCAGGTCGAGCGCGGCCTTCGCCCCGATCAGGCGCGGCGCGCGCTGCGTGCCGCCCGCGCCGGGCAGCAGGCCGAGCGTGACTTCGGGCAGCCCGAGCTTCGTGCCCGGCACCGCGAGCCGGTAATGCGCGGCGAGCGCGACTTCGAGGCCGCCGCCGAGCGTCGCGCCGTGCAGCGCGACCACGACCGGCTTCGAGCCCGATTCGATCCGCTCGCACACGTCGGGCAGCGACGGCGGCGCGATCGGCTTGCCGAATTCGCGGATGTCGGCGCCCGCGATGAAGTTGCGGCCGGCGCCGACGATCAGCACCGCGCGGATCGCGGCGTCCGCCTGCGCGGCGTCGAGCGCGTCGGCGAGGCCGCGCCGCACATCGGCGGACAGCGCGTTGACGGGCGGATGGTCGATCGTGACGACGAGCACCTTGTCGCGCCGCTCGCGCGTGACGGTGCCGGCCGGGCTGGCGGGGGAAGCGGGTGAGTTCATCGTGTCTCCTTGACGCGGCGGCCGATGCGTCGATGCCGGTTCGTGGCTCACGGCCACGCGAGCGGCGCCGGGGCACCGGCCCCGGTCCCGCACGAAGCGGGACAAGATCCGGCCGTACGCCGGGCATGACCTGATTCTCGATTGATCGAGATTCATTGACAATTCCCTCCCGCTTTTACAAGCTGTCAAGTCTGACTTGACACTGAATGCTTCCAATCGTTAAGCGGGACAGATCAGGAGACGCGACGCATGGACCTGAACGCGCTGACGCTGCTCGTCGAGATCCTCGACGCCGGCAATCTCAGCAAGGCCGCGCAGCGGCTCAAGATGAGTCGGGCGAACGTCAGCTACCGGCTGAACCAGCTCGAGCGCTCGATCGGCCAGCAACTCGTGCGGCGCACGACGCGGCGCATCGAGCCGACCGAGATCGGGCTGAAGCTGTACGAGCACGGCCGGCGCATCCGCAATGAACTGCTCGCCGCGCAGGAATCGGTGACGACGCTCGGCCAGGACCTGCAGGGCCGCGTGCGGCTGTCGGTGCCGAGCGGCTACGGGCAGATGGTGATGTCCGACTGGCTGCTCGCGTTCAAGCGGCTGCACCCGGGCATCGTGCTCGACGTCGTGTTCGAGAACCGCGTGGAAGACCTGATGCGCGACGAGATCGACATCGCGGTGCGCGTGATGCCGGAGCCGCCGCAGAACCTCGTGGCACGCGACATGGGCGCGGTGCGCTACGTCGCGTGCGCATCGGCCGCATTCGCGGCCGAGCACGGGATGCCGGCGAGCCTGGGCGCGCTGGCCGCCGCGCCGGTCGTCACCGCGACGGTGATGGGCCGGCAGCTCAGGATCGCCGCGTATCTCGGCGACGAGCGGCACGAGGTGCTGCTCGAGCCCACGCTGATTTCGGAGAACTTCCTGTTCCTGCGGCAGGCGATCCTCGGCGGGATCGGCGTCGGCATCGTGCCCGACTACGTGATGCAGGACGACATCCGGCGCGGCACGGTCGTCACGTCCCTCGACGCGTACCGGCTCAGCATCTTCGGCACGCACATGTACATGCTCTACATGCCGAACCGGCACCACACGCGTGCGACGTCGACGTTCATAGAGTTCATCCTCGAACAGGCCGGAAAGACCGGCCGGGGCGGGCCCGGCGCGATGCGTCAGGGTTTCCTGTCGGGTGACAAGCCGCCGGGCGCGCGGCGACAATAGCGCGCCGGGGCGGGCAGCCGCGTTGCGCCGGCACCGTCGCCTCCTTCGAATTCACTGCTGCCGAGGGTTCAATGTTCGACCGGATTCGTCCGTATTCGCGCTCCTGGACGCTGCTTGCCGCCGTCGCGCTCGTCGCGTTCAACGCCGGCTGCACGTCCCCGTCCACGCCGCCGTCGGGCGCGGTGGTGCCCGTCGCCGCCGCCTCGGGCGCCGCCGTGCCGCTGCCCGGCTTCCACGCACCCGAGTTGTCGTCCGGCTGGACCGACAAGCCGGGCTGGACCTCGCAGCACTTCATGATCGCGGCCGCGAACCCGCTCGCGACGCAGGCCGGCTACGACATGCTGAAGGCGGGCGGCACCGCGATCGACGCGGCGATCGCGACGCAGATGGTGCTCGCGCTCGTCGAGCCGCAATCGTCGGGGATCGGCGGCGGCGCGTTCATGCTGTATTTCGACGGCAAGGCGACGCAAGCGTACGACGGCCGCGAAACCGCGCCGGCCGCCGCGACCGACCGCCTGTTCTACGGGCCGACCGGCCAGCCGATGAGCTTCTACGAAGGTGTCGTCGGCGGGCGCTCGGTCGGCACGCCGGGCGTGCTGCGCATGCTCGACGCCGCGCACCGCGCGCACGGCAAGCTGCCGTGGCGCCGGCTGTTCCAGCCGGCGATCCGGCTCGCCGAGCACGGCTTCACGATCAGCCCGCGGCTCGCGATGCTGATCGCCAACGACAAGTACCTGAAGAACGACCCGGCCGCGCGTGCGTACTTCTACAACCCGGACGGCACGCCGAAGGCGGCCGGCACGGTGCTGAAGAACCCCGCGCTCGCGACCGTGCTGCGCCAGGTCGCCGACCGCGGCGCGAACGCGTTCTACAGCGGCGCGATCGCGCGCGACATCGTGACGAAGGTGCGCAAGCACCCGACCAACCCGGGCCTGCTGTCGCTCCAGGATCTCGCGCGCTACAAGGCGAAGGTGCGCGCGCCGCTGTGCGCCGACTACCGGCGCTCGGTCGTGTGCGGGATGCCGCCGCCGTCGTCGGGCGGCCTCGCGATCGCACAGATGCTCGGCATCCTCGAAGCGATGCCCGACTGGCAGCAGATCGGCGCGCAGAAGCCGGTGCGCAACGACGTCGGCTACGAGCCGACGCCGTTCGCCGCCCACCTGTTCAGCGAAGCCGGGCGCCTCGCGTATGCGGACCGCGCGCGCTACGTCGCCGATCCCGATTTCGTGCCGCTGCCGGGCGGCAGTTGGGCGAGCCTCACCGACAAGACCTATCTCGCACAACGCGCGCACCTGATCGGCGACAGCAGCATGGGCGTCGCGCAGGCCGGCACGCCGCAGGGCGCGACGCTCGCGATGGCCGACGACCGCAGCCCCGAGCTGCCGTCGACGTCCGACATCGCGATCGTCGATCGCTACGGCCAGGCACTGTCGATGACGACGAGCATCGAGGACGCGTTCGGTTCGCGGCTGATGGTGCGCGGCTTCATGCTGAACAACCAGCTCACCGATTTCTCGTTCGTGTCGGATGACAACGGCCGGCCGGTCGCGAACCGCGTGCAGGCCGGCAAGCGGCCGCGCTCGGCGATGTCGCCGGAACTGGTGTTCGACAAGAAGACGAAGCAGGTGACGATGGTCGTCGGCTCGGCCGGCGGCCCCGCGATCATCAATCACGTCGCGAAGACGCTGGTCGGCGTGCTCGACTGGGGCATGACGATGCAGCAGGCGATCGCGCTGCCGAACGTCGGGTCGATGAACGGGCCGACGCAGCTCGAACGCGGCCGCGTGTCGGAAGCACTGGCCGACGGGCTGAAGGGCCGTGGGCACGACGTGCAGGTCGTCGAGATGAACTCGGGGCTGCAGGGGATCCAGCGGCTGAACGTGCAGGGGCAGACGGTGTGGTTCGGCGGCGCGGATCCGCGGCGGGAAGGCGTGGCGATGGGGGATTGAGGGCGATGAGCGACAACTTCACGTGGCTGATCGACCCAGCGGTTTCACTCGATGCAGCGCCTACGCAAGCGCAGAGAATGATCGCGTGGCTGCAGGCAGCAGGCATCGTCGGCACGGCGACGCGCATCGGTGACCTGTATCGCGAATGGGGCAAGACCTGGGGGCTCAAGGAAAGCCATCTGACGGCCATCGACCGAACCGGTTACCCACCCGGCCCGCATCATGCGAACGCCTGCGACGCGCGCGCGAATTTGCCGCCGTCAATCCCGAACTGGCTGGAGATCGCCGTGGAACGCCGCATCTTCGATGCCGGGGGGAACGGCCTCGAAATTTTCTGCCCGGCGTGCAACGCGGAGCAGACCGCACTCGGCGACGCATGGGGTGATGCATTTTCCGGCTGGTTCAAGGGTGACGATGCGGCTCCGCTCGTATGCGGCGCGTGCGGACATCGGCAGGCCGTGACGCAGTGGCGCTACGACCCGCCGTGGGCCTTTGGCAATCTCGGCTTCAATTTCCAGAACTGGCTGCTGAGCGATGCGTTCATCGCCGAATTCACCGCCGCGTACGGCCAGCCGTTGGCGGTCGTGCACCAGCACATCTGAGCACCGCGCGCTGCGTCAACCGCGCCCCTTCCACGGCACGATCCGCCTTTCGACCCACCGCATCGCGAGATCGAACAGCCACGCGATCGCGCCGATGATCAGGATCCCCATCACGACGATATCCGTGCGCAGGAAGCTCGACGCGTTGAGCACCATCTGTCCGAGCCCGGCGGTCGCGGCGACCATCTCGGCCGCGACAAGCGTCGTCCAGCCGAAGCCGATCGCGATTCGCAGCCCCGTGAGGATCTCCGGCAGCGCGGCCGGCAGCACCACATGCCGCACGATCTGCGCGAAGCTGCCGCCGAGCGAATACGCGGCGTTGATCTGCTCCACCGTCGCCGCGCGCACGCCGGCGCGCGCAGCCATCGCGATCGGCGCGAAGCATGAGAGGAAGATCACGACGAGCTTCGCCGTTTCGTCGATGCCGAACCAGATCACGACGAGCGGCAGGTACGCGAGCGGCGGCAGCGGCCGGTAGAACTCCAGCAGTGGGTCGAGCACGCCGCGCGCGACGCGGCTCACGCCCATCAGGATGCCCGCCGGCACGCCGATCGCGGTCGCGAGCAGGAACGCGCCGAACACGCGCGCGGCGCTCCATAGCAAGTGCTCGGATAAAGGCAGCCCACCCTGAATGCGTCCGTGCCAGGCATCGACGAACGCCGTCCACACGGCTTCCGGCGCGGGCAGGAACAGCGGCGGCAGCCACTGGCGATGCGTGGCGACCCACCACAGCACGGCCAGCACCGCGACCGTCGCCGTGCTCAAGGCCGCCGTCTTCCCCTCCCCCGGCAACCGGTAGCGGCGCGACGACGGCGCACGACGTTCTGCCGCCCGAGTCCGCGTGCGATCGCCCTGCTCGAAGCCTGCGGCCGTTCCGTCGGCCGCCCACGAATCCTGCGTGCTCATGCTGTCCTGCCTGTGCAAAGTGCTGATCCGACCGCGTCCGACCGACGCGCCCTGTCGCGCGAGTTCATGCATCACGCGGCCACCTCGGCCGCTTCGTCGCGATGCAGGTACGCGATCAGCCGCTCGCGCCACGCAATGAACTCCGGTGAAGACTTCACCGCGCGCGCATCGCGCGATTCGACATAGCGGCGCGCGAACGGCAGTTCGAAGGTTTCCGCGATCCGGCCGGGGCCGGGCGTCATCACGACGAGACGCGTCGCAAGGAACAGCGCCTCCTCGACATCGTGCGTAATGAAGAACACCGTCTTGCCGGTGCGCGCCCACACGTCGAGCACGAGCGCCTGCATCGTGCCGCGTGTCATCGCGTCGAGCGCGCCCATCGGCTCGTCCATCAGCAGCACGCGCGGATCGCTCGCGAGCGCGCGCGCGATGCCGACACGCTGCTGCATCCCGCCCGACAGCTCGTACACGCGCGCATGCGCATGACCATCGAGCCCGACGAGCGCGAGCATCTCGCGCGCCCGCGCCGCGCGTTCGGCCTTCGACACGCGCGCGAAGCGCAGCCCGAGCGCGACGTTGTCGAGCACGTCGAGCCACGGCAGCAGCGCGTACTTCTGGAACACGACGCCGCGATCGGCGCCGGGGCCCGTGACCGGCACGCCGTCGACGCGCACCTCGCCAGTGGTCGGCGCGACGAAGCCGGCCATGCAGTTCAAGAGCGTCGTCTTCCCGCAGCCTGACGCGCCGAGCGCGACGACGAATTCACCGGCATCGATGCGCAGGTCGACGCGCGCGAGCGCCTGCGTGGTCGGCCTGCCGCGCTCGCCCGGATAGGCAACCGATACCTGACGGACTTCCAGCGTGCTCATGCTCGGGACTCCGCGATGATCGCCGCGCTCAGCGCGCGGCCTTCTGCACGAACTGCGGATCGACGCCGGCCGAATAGTCGGCGAGCACCGTCTGGATCGTGCCTTGCGATTTGAGGAAAGTGGCGGTCGCCGCGAGCGACTTCGCGGCGCCCGATTGCGCACCGCCGCCGAGCCACGCCGGCGACGCCTGCTCGGCCGCCGTCGGGAATGCGTAGAGCGCGAGGCTGGCCGGCACGTCCTGCGTGTTCGCGCCCGATACCTTCGCGACCGCCGCGACCTGCGGCGAGCCGACCTTCCATGCAGCGGCATGCGCGCGATAGTCGGCATCGGCGGCCGCGAGCACCTTCACGAAGCGCGTGACGAACTCGGGGTTCTCGCGCGCGAACTTGCGGCTCACGACGAAGCCGTCGAAGGTCGCCTTGCCGCTTTCTTTCGCGACCTGTCCCGACGTCGTCAGCACGGTGCCCGACTGCTTGACCTTCGCGAGCACCGGATCCCAGATGTAGGTCGCGTCGATGTCGCCGCGTGCCCACGCCGCCGCGACTTCGGGCGGACGCAGGTTGACGATCTTCACGTCGTTCGGATTCACGCCCGCGGCCTGCAGTGCGACGAGCGTGTGGAAATGCGACGTCGACACGAACGGCACGCCGATCTTCTTGCCCTTCAGCGATGCGACGTTCGTCACGCCCGAACCGTTGCGCGCGACGAGCGCCTCGGCGTCGTTGATGTTGTCGAGCACCCAGAACAGCGAGATGTCGAGCCCCTGCGACAGCCCCGCCGCGATCGGGCTCGAGCCGGCCTCGCCGAGTTGCACGGAGCCCGACGCGAGCGCGCGGATCACGTCGGCGCCGCTGTCGAGCTTGCGGAACGTGACCTTGTAGCCGGTCGCCTTTTCGACTTCACCGCTCGCCTGCGCGTAGCGCCACGGCACCACCATGTCCTGGTACGCAATCACGACTTCGCGCGATTCGGCGTGCGCCGCGCCGAGCGCGGCAAAGGCGGTCAGCGCGACGACGGCGCGGCGGATGAAGCTGAAACGGGACATGCGGCTCTCCTTCGGAATGCGGGCATTGCTGCGGGAGAGCCGACTATAGGAGCTTTGCGCGTGGCGGGAGCGAACTTATCCTGCGAAGCTATCGATGCCGTTTCAGCTTTGCTTTCCATGCTCGACCGGATTGCGTGTCCGGTCGGGTGGCGATTGCCATGCGGCGGCGCGGATGGCCGCCGCGCCAACGAAAAAGCCCGCATCGCTGCGGGCTTTTTTTCGGGTTCGCCGGAAGACGACGAAACAAGGACGCTCAGACCACCCCGGCCCCATGCGCCTGCAGATCGGCGTGATAGCTCGACCGCACCATCGCGCCGACGGCCGCGTGCGTGAAGCCCATCTTGTACGCCTCTTCCTCGTACATCTTGAACGTATCCGGATGCACGTATGCGCGCACCGGCAGGTGGTGCTCGGACGGCTGCAGGTACTGGCCGATCGTCAGCATGTCGACGTCGTGCGCGCGCAGGTCGCGCATCACCTGCAGGATTTCCTCTTCGGTTTCGCCGAGGCCGACCATCAGGCCCGACTTCGTCGCGACGTCCGGATGCAGCGCCTTGAAGTCCTTCAGCAGCTTCAGCGAGTGCGCGTAGTCCGAACCCGGGCGCGCTTCCTTGTACAGGCGCGGCACCGTTTCGAGGTTGTGGTTCATCACGTCCGGCGGCGCGGCGTTCAGGATCGAGATCGCGCGGTCGAGACGGCCGCGGAAGTCCGGCGTCAGGATCTCGATGCGCGTTTCCGGCGACTGCTCGCGCACTTCGCGGATGCATTCGACGAAGTGGCCGGCGCCGCCGTCACGCAGGTCGTCGCGGTCGACGCTCGTGATCACCACGTACTTGAGCTTCAGCGCGCCGATCGTGCGCGCGAGGTTCTTCGGCTCGTCCGGATCCAGCGGATCGGGGCGGCCATGGCCGACGTCGCAGAACGGGCAGCGGCGCGTGCACTTGTCGCCCATGATCATGAACGTCGCGGTGCCCTTGCCGAAGCATTCGCCGATGTTCGGGCAACTCGCTTCCTCGCACACCGTATGCAGGTTGTGCTCGCGCAGGATCGTCTTGATCTCGTTGAAGCGCGAGCTGCCAGTGGCCGCCTTCACGCGGATCCACTCGGGCTTCTTCAGCTTCTCGATCGGAATGACCTTGATCGGGATGCGCGCCGTCTTCGCCTGCGCCTTCTGCTTGGCGGTCGGATCGTAGGCAGGGGTCGCGGCCGAATCGGCCGGTGCGGGGGAAGCGGTAACGTCAGTCATTCGAATGTTGTTCCAGTGCCTGCGGCTTGTCGGCGGCCGCGGATGCGCCGTCGAGGTTGGCGATCAGACGGCGCACCAGCGTGTGGGCGACGTCGTTCCAGTCGGCGGCAACCTCGAGGCTCGCCATGTCGACAGTTTCCAGTCCGGCATAGCCGCACGGGTTGATCGCAAGAAACGGGCGCAGATCCATCTTCACGTTCAGGCTCAGCCCGTGATAGCTGCAGCCGTTGCGGATCTTCAGGCCAAGGGCCGCGATTTTCGCGCCCTCGTGCACGCCGGACGCCACGTAGATCCCGGGCGCGCCCGCCTTGCGGACCGAAGCGAGATTATACGCCGCGAGGGTTTCGATCACGGCCTCCTCGATCTTCGTCACCAGCGTGCGCACCATCAGCTTGCGCCGGCGCAGGTCCAGCAGCAGGTACGCGACGATCTGGCCGGGGCCGTGGTAAGTGATTTGGCCGCCGCGGTCGACCTTCACGAGCGGCACGCCGCTGTCGGCCACCAGCAGGTGGGCCGGGTCGCCGGCCTGGCCGAGCGTGTAGACGGGCGGGTGCTCGACCAGCCAGATCTCGTCGCCGGTGTCGGCCGTGCGCGTGTCGGTGAACGCGCGCATCGCGTCGAAGCTCGCCTCGTAGGTCTCGACGCCCCGCCACCGCACGGTGACCGGCGGGGCCGGCTGATCCGGGGACCCGGCGGGCGATGCGGAAACGGCAACAGGCGTGGACACGATGGAAACCGGCGAAACGGACATGGGCGGTAGTTTACCGAAAACCCGTGGGTCTCGCCGGCCTGGGGAGGGGGACGGATCGCCGGTATCCGTCGGAGGAAATGATGGTCAGACGGTGCGCCATCCGTCGTGAAGCAGCGCGGTCAGGCGTTCGCGCAGCCGTGCCAGCCCGCCGAGCGCGACTTCCCGGGGCGGCCGCGACACCGAGAACGCCACGCGCGTGCCCTCCCGGCCTTCCGCGCTGAGCCACAGCCGCTCGCCGCGGCGCAGCTTCAGCGTTTCGCCGTCGACCAGGAAGTAGTCGTTGACGTCGTTGCTGCGCGTCGCCCACACCGGCCCGCTCTGAACGATCAGCCGCGTGCTGCGTTGTACCTTCATCGGCACGGTTTCGCCCGCGGGGATTTCGAACGTGATGCTTGAAGAGATTTCTTGCATGATCGACTCCGCCAATAAGTGCTTCGATGGCTACAATCGTAGTCACTTCAAGGCGTCCGACAAAACGACCAATTTTCACGTCGATGTGAGGAAAATTAGCAAATGGACCTCCGCCAGCTACCTGCGCTGAACGCGATTCGCGCGTTCGAAGCCGCCGCCCGTCACGAGAATTTCTCGCGCGCCGCCGACGAGCTGTTCGTCACGCACGGCGCGGTCAGCCACCAGGTCCGCGCGCTCGAGGAGGAGCTCGGCGTGCAGCTGTTCACGCGCAACGGCAAGCGGCTGTGCCTGACCGACGCCGGCATGCGCTACGCGCAGCAGATCCGCACCGCGCTGATGGTGATCGCCGATGCGACCCGCGACGTGCGCGCGAGCGACCGCGACCGGCGGCTCGTGGTGTCGATGCTGTCGTCGTTCGCCGCGCGCTTCATCACGCCGCGCATCGGCACGTTCATCGAGCGGCATCCGGAAATCGACGTCGAGCTGCAGTCGACCAACTCGCTCACCGATTTCGCACGCGACGACGTCGACATCGCGATCCGCTTCGGTCAAGGCAACTATCCGGGGCTGCATGTCGAGCCGCTGTTCGACGAGGTGTTCTTTCCGGCGTGTGCGCCGACGCTGAACGGCGGCAAGCTGCCGCAAACGCCCGCCGATCTCGTGCACTACAACCTGCTGCGCTCGGACGACGAGCTGTGGCGGCCGTGGTTCGACGCGGCCGGCCTCAAGACGCTGACCGAGCCGAAACGGGGGATTCTGTACCAGGATTCGTCGAACCTGCTGCTGGCCGCGATCGACGGCCAGGGCATCGCGCTCGTGCGCCGCTCGCTCGCGGTGCACGACCTGCTCGACGGGCGCATCGTGCGCCTGTTCGACATCGACGGGCCGAGCCCGTGGCACTATTTTTTCGTGTGTCCGCCGCCGCTCCTGAACACGCCGCGCGTGCAGGCGTTCAGGACCTGGCTGCTTCAGGAAGTCGCCGAATACAAGCGGCTGTGCGACGAACTGGACGCGCGGCGCGCGGCGGGGAAATGCCCCGCCGAGTGCGCACTGGAGGGAGGATGGAAAGGGATCAGCGGCCGATTGCGCTGACCCCGGGCGCCGGAACGTCCGTTAGAGCACGACCTTGACCATCGGATGGCCGGTCAGTGCACGATAGATGTCGTCCAGCTGTTGCTGGCTCGTCGCGCGCACGGTGATCGTGAGGCCGGTGTAGTTGCCGCCGCTCGATGCGCGCTCTTCGATCTTCTCGACGTCGATCTCGTTGTCGTGGACGGCCACGACCTTGAAGATCGTGTCCTTGAACTCCGGGTGCGCCTTGCCCATGATCTTGATCGGGAAATCGCACGGGAACTCCAGCAGCGACTCCTTCCGGGTATCGATCGCGCCGGTCACCTCGATGGTTTTGGTCGGTTCGCTCATCACTTTCTCCGGGTTAGGTCAAACTGTTCAAACTCGCGCGCTTTCGCGCGCTGGTACGCGTCATACAACGCCGCGAATACGGGGCCCGGCTTGCCGCCCTGCACGGGCAGATCGTCGAGCGACGTAACCGGTAGCACTTCCTTCGTGGCCGACGTGATCATGATTTCGTCGGCTGCGCGCAACTCCACTTCGCTGATCTCGCGTGCGACGAACGGGATCTTGCATTCATCCGCCAGTTCCTCGATCAGCGCATAGCGGATCCCTTCGAGGATCTTGTTGCTGCGCGGCGGCGCGAGCAGCTCGCCGTTCTTCACGATCCACACGTTCGACGACGAGCCTTCCGTCAGCTTGCCGTCGCGCAGCTGCAGCGTCTCGAACGCATCGCGTTCGGCCGCATGCTGCGCCATCAGCACGTTGCCGAGCAGCGAGATCGACTTGATGTCGCAATGCAGCCAGCGACGATCCTCGGCCGTCACGCAACGCACGCCCCGCGCGCGTTCTTCGGAGGACGGCAGGCGCAGCGGGCTCGTCATCACGAACACCGTCGGCACCGCGTTCGCCGGGAATGCGTGGCCGCGCTTCGCGACGCCGCGCGTCACCTGGAGGTAGACGAGCGCGTTGGCCGCGCCGAGCCCTTCGGCATTCGCCGCGACCACGCGCTCGATCAGTGCACGCCAGCCCGCGTCGTCGTGCGGACTCGCGATGCCGATCTTCTTCAGGCTGCGCTCGAGCCGTGCCAGATGCTGTTCGATCCGGAACGGCACGTGCGCGCCGTCGTGCGCATAAACGGGGACGACTTCATACACGCCGTCGCCGAAGATGAACCCGCGGTCGAGCACCGGTACACGGGCTTCCGACAGCGGCACCATTTCCTCCTGCGACGAGACGCTGAGGTAGACGATCGGTTCGAATTCGGCTTGGCTCATAGCTATGTGAGATGGGGATGAAGTCGCAAAAACAAAGGCCCGTCGTGCTTACTTCTTCTTGCTGAACATCAGCAGGATCGAGTCCCAGATACGCCCGAAGATACCCGCTTCCGGCACGGCCTGCAGCGCGACGACCGGGAATTCCGACAGCGTCTTGCCGTCGGCGACGATCTTCACGGTGCCGACCTGCTGGCCTTCCGCGAGCGGCGCGATCAGCGGCGCGTTGACGTCGACTTCCGTCTTGATCTTGTCGCCGAGGCCGCGCGGCACGGTCGCCCACTGGTCGGCCTTCACGCCGACCTGCACGGTGTTGTCCTTGCCCTTGTAGATGCGCGGCGTCGACATCGCCTGGCCGCCCTTGAACAGGCGCACCGAGTCGAACGCGCTGTAGCCGTAGTTCAGCATCTTCATGCTGTCCTGCGTGCGCTCGCCTTCCTTCTGCTCGCCCATCATCACCGACACCAGGCGGCGCTGGCCGTCCACGCCCGGAATCGCGCGCTTCGCCGACGCGATCAGGCAGTAGCCGGCCGCTTGCGTATGGCCCGTCTTCAGGCCGTCGACAGTCGGGTCGAGCCACAGCAGGCGGTTGCGGTTGCCCTGGCGGATGTTGTTGTACTTGAATTCCTTCTCCGAGAAGATGCCGTAGTACTGCGGAAAATCGCGGATCAGGTGCGCGGACAGCTTCGCGAGGTCGCCGGCCGTCGTGTAGTGGTTCGGGTCGGGCATGCCGTTCACGTCGGCGAAGTGCGTGCCCTTCATGCCGAGGCGCTGTGCCTCGTCGTTCATCAGCGTGACGAACTGCCCTTCGCTGCCGCCGACGAGTTCGGCCAGCGCGATCGCGGCGTCGTTGCCCGACTGGATGATCATCCCGTACACGAGGTCGTGCACCGACACCGGTTTGTTCGCCTCGATGAACATGCGCGACTCGTCGCGACCGACGCGGCGCACGGCTTCGCTCGGCGTGACGACCTGCTCCATCGAGATCTTCTTCTTGTCGAGCGCCTCGAACACGAGGTACGCCGTCATCAGCTTCGTCAGCGACGCAGGCTCGACGCGTTCATCGGCATTGCCCGATGCGAGCACCGTGTTGCTGGTCGCATCGACGAGCACCCACGAGCGCGCATTCACGCCCGGCGGCGGCACTGCGCCCGGCATGTAGGTCGCGGGCGCGCCGGTGAACTGCTCGGTGGCGGCCGGCGCCGCATGCGCGGCCTTGGCCTTGGCGGCCGGCTTCGCCTCGGCGACGACGATCGTCGATGCGAGCGCAACGGGCAGCATCACGCCGAGCGCGACGTTGCGCGCGGCGGTGCCGAAGGCGATGGAGGAAGCGAGGGACTTGAGGCCTTGGGGAGACAGACGCATGATCGATTCAGGCTGATGGCAGAAAGTGCGGTGCGAAACGCGCAGGGTTGAACGGCAAGGCGGCGGGCGTTTCGGGCACTCGCCCGACATCGTCGGGCGGCGCGAAACGCGCCGGTTGGACTCGTGCGGACGCGTTCGGTTCGCGGCCGTCGCGAGCGGGCGGAAGGCGGCGAAACGAGCGCCGCAATGGGCCCAGCCGGGCCGCGGGCGACGCGGAATCCGGCCATTATACGTGGCCGCGCAAGGCGTTTTCGCGAACCTGGCGCCGGACAGTTGCACATCCGCATCGGGCGCGGGGGGACGGCAAGCTGCCCGTCATCGCACGCGAAGGTGGGCGAAAGGCATGCGCAGGCGAGGTGGAAATCGAGTCGCGCCGCACGGTGCGGCGCGATGTCGCGGGGGAGAAAGCGCGCCTCGGGCGAGGGCCGGAGGTCACGTGCAGGAAGCGACGCAGGCTGCCGGCGTCATGCCGGCACCCGCACGGAGGCTAGCGCCACGCGTCGACGATGATGCGCTTCAGCACGTGCAGCTTGCGATGCAGGAAATGCTCGGCGCCGGGGATCACGACGACCGGCAGTTCCTGCGGCCGCGCCCAGTCGTACACGGAAGCGATCGGCACCGTGTCGTCGGTTTCGCCGTGGATCACGAGCGTGTTCTCGGGCACGTCGGCCACCTGCCAGCGGCTCGCGGCCGTGCCGACGAACACCATCCGTTCGATCGTCTCGCCCGCATCGCGCAGCCGCTTCGCGACGTGCGACAGCACGAAGGTGCCGAACGAGAAGCCCGCGAGCACGAGCGGCAGGTCCGCATACGCGGGCTGCGCGCGCATGTGCGCGAGCACCGCGAGCAGGTCGTCGGCTTCGCCGGTGCCGTTGTCGTGCACGCCTTCGGTCGCGCCGACGCCGCGGAAGTTCGACCGGAACACGACGTAGTTCAGCTGCACGAGCGTGCGCGCCAGTGTTTGCGCAACCTTGTTGTCCATCGTGCCGCCGAACAGCGGATGCGGATGCGCGACGAGCGCGATGCCGCGCGGCGCGGCGCCGCTTTCGCGCACGGCGTCGGGGAGGTTGACGGCGATTTCGATCTGCCCGACCGGGCCGGCGATCAGCGACTTCTGCGTATGAACGTTCATTCGGCCGGCCCGCTCAGATCTTCAGGCGGTCGACGACCTTGCCGTCGCGCAGGTGCGATTCGACGATCTCGTCGATGTCGGCCTGGTCGACGTACGTGTACCACGTGCCCTCCGGATACACGACCATCACGGGCCCTTCCTCGCAGCGGTCGAGGCAGCCGGCCTTGTTGACGCGAACCTTGCCGGGCCCCGCGAGGCCGAGTTCCTTCACGCGCTTTTTCGCGTATTCCTGCATGGTCTGCGCATCGCATTGCGCGCAGCTCGGGCGTTCGGCGCCCGGTTCGCGCTGGTTCAGGCAGAAGAAGACGTGGTGCTGGTAGTAGGAATCCATGATGGTGACGAGCGGCCCGGCGCGAGGCCGTGCGGAAAGAGGAGCGGTTGCCGCTGCGCGGGGCAACGGAGGATGCGGACGATTATAGCGAGCGGCACGTGTCACTGCCCGCGATGGCACCCCGGCCGCGCCGATGCCCCCGCGTCACCGGCGCAACGCGGCCGGCAGCCATGCGTGCTCGACGCGCTGGCCGAGCCAGATCAGCGCCGCGTAGGGCCAGATCCACGCGAGCCAGCGCGCGAGGCTGTTGAAGTGCACGTAGCGGCCCTGCCGCCAGCCCGACAGCGTGAAGTCGAAGAACGGATTGACCGGCAGCAGGTTCACGAGCGCCACGCCGGCCAGCAGCGCAAGCGCCGCAAGCGTCGCGCGCCAGGTCGCCGGCACGTGCAGCGCGACGAGCGCGGCCGCGAAACCGAGCTCGATCCCGAGCCGCGCGCCGGGCGTCGCCCATACGACGACGAGGCCGGTGGCCGACTGCATGAACGTCGCGGCCGCCTTCAGCACGAGCGTCGCGACGACGAGCGCGATCAGGAGCCGGATGCGCGGCGCGCGCGGCCGCATCGCGAGCGACGCGATCGTCAGCGCGGCGAACAGCATCAGCCCGCCGAGCGCGGCCTCCCACGCGGAGTCGGACAGCCAGCCGTCGACGCGCTCCGGCCATTCGCCCACGCGCCACGCGGCCGGCAGCCACGCGAGCAGCGCGTCCTGCATCGACGCGTCGGCGCGCTCCCACAGCGCGGCCGGCCAGTCGCCGATGCCGAACAGGAACGGTGACGGAAACAGGATCGCGAACGGCCACAGCCCGGCGAGCAGCAGCGGCGTCGCGCCGTCGTCCTCGAACCACGCGAAGCGCAGCCGGCGCAGCGCGCCGCGATCGAGCAGCGCACCGGTGGCCGGCGCGACGAGCGCGGCGCCCAGCAGCGCGCCGAGCGCGTTGGCCGCGAGATCGAGATTCGACGCGACGCGCGTCGGCAGGTAGGTTTGCAGCGCCTCCATCGCGCCCGACAGCAGCACGCCGAGCCCGGCCGCGATCAGCGTCGCGGCCACGCCGCGCCAGCGCGGGTGCAGCGCGAGCACGGCGAGCGCGCCGAACGGCATGTAGCCGAGCACGTTCGTGACCACGTCGAATGCGGTCACGTAGCGCTGCATCGGCGCGAACAGGTAGTCGAACGGCCCGATGCCGAGCGACATCCAGCCCGCGAACGGATACAGCGATGCGTAGACGATGAGTGCCGCGTAAGCGGCAAAGGCCTGCCGCGCGAGCGGCGATGCACGCGGGGTACCGGTCGCGCTCATCGCGGCTGCGCGGCACGCGTCACGGCGTGCCCGCGTACGCCTGCATGCCGACCCACGCGGCGATCTGCGACACGAGCTGGTCGCTCGCCGTCGCGAGCGCGCGGGCACCGCCCGCCGCGTCCGGCGTGCTGGACGGCGCGCGTGAAACGAACGTGCGCTGGCCGAGCACCTTGCCGTCCAGCGTCAGCGTCGCGCGCGCGGTGACGGCGCCGTGGCTCTGCGACTGGCCGTCGAACACCTGTTCGAATTCGTTCAGGTCGACCTTGAGCGTCGGCGCGCGCACGCCGTCGGATCCTTCGAGCACCGTGCCGCGCGACGACAATGCCCCGCGCAGCCGCTGCGTGAGCAGTTGCGCGGGTGGCGCGGTCCAGCGGCTGTCGCGATAGACGGCCACGTGCTGCGCGTCCACGTATGCGAGGCGGTAGGCGAACTTGTCGGAGTCGAGCGCGTCGGGCGCGGCGACGTCGAGCACCTTCAGCGCGGGGCCCGGGCCTGCGGTCACGACCGAGGTGGCCGGCCCGAGGTCATAGCGGACATTCGACAGCACCGCGCTGTTGCCGGCGCAGCCGGCCGCGAGCGACAGCGTCAGCACGGCAAGCGCGGCCGCGGCGGGACGCAGCGCGCGGTCAAGGATTCGTGGCATGGCGTGTTCCTGCATGATGTTTCCGGTTTCGATGGGTGTCACTGCCCGGCCGTCGCACCCGGCCAGACGAAGCCCGGCTCGCCGGGCCCCGGCGCCGCGCCGGGCGAACCGAACAACAGACTGCGCGGATTGCGGCCAAGTTCACCGGCCACGTCCTTCAATTGCCGCGACGCGTCGCCGACGCTGCCGGCGAGCGCGTTGAAACGCGGCAGCGTGTCGTACTGCACGCGCGTGTTGAGACCGTTCAGCGCGACGCTGATCTGCTCGGCCGCCGTGCCGGCCTTGTTCAGGTTCGACACGAGCGGCCCGTTCGGCTGCAGCAGCGTGTTCGCCGACGCCATCGCGCGGTTCACCTCGTGCATCGTTTCCGGCAGCGCGTTGACCGCCGGGCCGAGCTGCTTCGTCAGCGTGGCGGCGCCATCGGCCGCGTGCTGCAGGCTTTCGGCGGTCGCACGCAACTGCTCGCGCATCTCGGGCGACATCAGCGCATTCGCGCTCTTCGCGGCCATTTCGAGCTGCCGCAGCAGCACGTCGCCGCGCTCCTGGATCTGGTCGAACAGGCTCGGCCGCATCGGGATCTGCGCGATCGCCTTCGGCGACGACGGCAGCGGCG
Organism: Burkholderia sp. Ap-955; assembly: GCF_011753045.1. Taxonomy (NCBI): domain Bacteria; kingdom Pseudomonadati; phylum Pseudomonadota; class Betaproteobacteria; order Burkholderiales; family Burkholderiaceae; genus Burkholderia; species Burkholderia sp. Ap-955. Next base: position 4,881 of record NZ_VWWH01000103.1, on the reverse strand, counting down.
CCAGGTCGCGGCCCGTGTCCTCGAGCTGCACGAACGCGATGCCCGTCACGCCCTGGAAGCCGAGGCTGCCGTAGGTCGACTGCGTGATCGGCGCGTCGTGGTCGACGAGGATCCGGATCCGGATCTGGCCCGGGTGCGCGCGATCGAAGCCGATCGACTGCACCTTGCCGACATCGAGGCCGCGAAAGCGCACGGCCGCGTCCGGGAACAGCCCGGTCACGTTGGCGCGCGCGAGCAGGTCGTACGGCACGCGCACGGTGCGGTCGACGTTGAACCAGAACACGGTGCCCGCGATCGCGAGCGTCAGCACGATCGTGAACAGGCCGGCCCAGAACGCATGTGATTTGTTTTCCATTCGCGGGTTCCTTGCTTCTACAGCTCGACGCTCGACAGCGCCGGTTCGAGGGCCGCCTTCGGCAGCTTCGCGCGCCGCTCGGGCGGCAGCGCCTGCAGTGCGCGGCGCCCGCGCAGCCCCAGGAAATATTCGTGGATGAACGGATGGTCGACGTTCGCGGCCTCCTCGACCGGCGCGGCGACCAGCACCTTGCGATCGGCCAGCACCGCGACGCGCGTCGACAGCGCGACCATCGTGTCGAGGTCGTGCGTCACCATCACGACGGTCAGCCCGAGCGTGCGGTGCAGCGTCGCGATCAGCTCGACGAATTCGTCCGACGCCTGCGGGTCGAGGCCGGCCGTCGGCTCGTCGAGGAACAGCAGCTCGGGCTCGAGCGCGATCGCGCGCGCGATGCCCACCCGCTTCACCATCCCGCCCGACAGCGCGGCCGGCATCTTCGACGCGTGCTTGCACGGCAGCCCGACCATCTCGAGCTTCAGCATCACGATGTCGTGCAGCAGGTCCGGCGGCACGCGGCCAAGCTCGCGCAACGGCTGCGCGACGTTGTCGAACACCGTCATCGACGAGAACAGCGCGCCCTGCTGGAACAGCATCCCTGAGCGCGTGCGCATCATCCGCGCGCTCGCGTCGTCGATCGTCGCCGTGTCCTCGCCGAATACCTTGATCGTGCCCGACGTCGGCCGCTCGAGGCCGAGGATCTGCCGCACGAGCGTGGTCTTGCCGGAGCCCGAACCGCCGACGATCGACACGATCTCGCCGCGCCGCACGTCGAAGTCGAGCTTCTGGTGAATGATGTTGCGTCCGTAGCGCTTGGTCAGGTTGCGGACCTCGATCACGAAGTCGCCGTCATCGGCCGCCGCGCCCGGCCGGTTGCCGACCGACCCGGCGCCGATGGCCGCGGCATGCGCGGTCGTTTCGTTCGATGCGTTCATCCGAGCCCCACGTTCTGGAACAGGATCGCGAACACCGCGTCGGCGAGGATCACGACCGTGATCGACGTCACGACCGACGTGGTCGTGCCTTCGCCGAGGCTCTGCGAGTTCGCCTTGATCCGGAAGCCGAAATGGCAGGCGACCAGCGCGATCAGCATGCCGAACACGACACCCTTGCCGACCCCGATGTACAGGTTCGCGATCGGCACGACGCCCGGCAGCGAGCGCACGAAATAGTTGACGTCGATGCCGAGCACGAGCTTCGCGGCGAGCGCGCCGCCCGTCAGCGCGATGATGTTGGTCCACATCACGAGCAGCGGCATCGCAATGCCGAGCGCGAGCACGCGCGGCAGGATCAGCCGCAGCCCGTGCGGGATGCCCATCACGCGCATCGCGTCGAGCTCCTCGGTCACGCGCATCACGCCGATCTGCGCGGTGATCGCCGAGCCCGAGCGGCCCGCGACGAGAATCGCCGACAGCACCGGGCCGAGCTCGCGGATCACCGACAGCCCGAGGATGTTCACGATGTAGCGGTTCGCGCCGAACATCTGCAACTGCTGCGCGGACAGGTAGCTGAGCACGATGCCGATCAGGAACGCGACGAGCGCGGTGATCGGCAGCGCCTGCGCGCCGGCGCTGTAGATGTTCGCCGAGGTTTCCTTCCACGGCATCGTCTTCGGACGGCGCAGCACCGACAGTGCATCGAGGATCACGAGGCCGAACATCGCGATACCGCCCTGCAGGTGTTCGCCGAACGCGAACAGCATGAAGCCGAAGCGCGTGATCGGGCCGTAGCGCACCACGCGCTCGGGCGCCTCGCGCGCGCTGTCGAGCCGCTCGATGCGCTCGAAGATCGTGCGCTGCGTGGCGCTCAGCGCGACGCCGGCCGGCAGCTTGCGGCCCCACACGCGCCACAGCGCCTGGCCGCCGACGTGGTCGAGCCGCTCGATGCCGGACAGATCCCATTCGCTCACGCGCCCGGACGCGATGCTCGCGACACGGCGCGCCACCGCGCCGCGATTGCGTGCAAGCGCGAGCGCGGTCCACTGGCCGTACAGGCGCACCGTCTGGCCCTGGCCGCCGGCGTCGACCGACAGGCCGGGAGGAGTCTCGAAGTCCAAGGGCAGGTTGTTTGCAAAAAGGTGACAGCGGCCATTGTAGCGAACCGCCCGATGACGCGACGTGAGGATTTCCGTGGGACGCCCGGCCGGGGGCGCCTGCCCGGACACGCCCGCCCCGGGTGCGCGTGGAAGCCGCCGCCCCCTGCCCGTTGCCGGCTTCGTCACCTTTCATTCTTCCGTCACGATTCCTTTCGATACTCTCACGCGCCGCACATCAGGCCGTCGGCGCCCCGCGCCGCCATGCGTTGCGACCCTCGCATTCCATAAAACAGAACACCGAACAGGACAACCGATGCGTCTCCCCCTGCTTTCCCGCCGTCGCGTGCCGGCCATCGCCGCGCTCGCCAGCCTCGCCTTCATCCTCGCCGCCTGTGGCGGCGACGACGTCACCGCCACGCCGCCGTCGCAGCCCGAGGCCCAGGCGCCCGTCGGCACGACGGCCACGCTCGCGCTGCTCGAGACGACCGACCTGCACACCAACGTGCTGTCGTACGACTATTTCAAGCTCGCCGCCGACAATTCGCTCGGCTTCGAGCGCGTGTCGACGCTGATTGCGCAGGCGCGCAAGCAGTACCCGAACACGCTGCTGCTCGACAACGGCGACACGATCCAGGGCACCGCGCTGTCGGACTATCAGGCGCTCGTGAAGCCGGTCGGCTGCGACCAGACGCTCGCGATCTACAAGGTGATGAACGCGGCGAAATTCGACGGCGGCGGGATCGGCAACCACGAATTCAACTACGGGCTGCCGTACCTGTCGCAGGTGACCGGCAACACGTTCGAAGTCGACGGCCTGCCGGCGCCGGCCCAGCAGAAGAAGTGCGCGGGCCCGAACTTCCCGCAGGTGCTCGCGAACGTGATCAGCGCGAAGACCAACGCGCCGCTGTTCACGCCGTACACGATCCTGACCCGCACGGTGACGGCCACGACGCCGGACGGCAAGACGGTCAGCGCGCCCGTGAAGATCGGCATCATCGGCTTCACGCCGCCCGCGATCATGAACTGGGACAAGCGCTGGCTCGACGGCAAGGTCTACACGACCGGCCTGAAGGAAGCGGCCGAGAAGTACATTCCGGAGATGCGCGCGAAGGGCGCCGATCTCGTCGTCGCGATTTCGCACGGCGGCCTCGACAATTCCGCGTACTCGCCGACGATGGAGAACGGCAGCTGGTGGCTGTCGAAGGTGACCGGCATCGACGCGATGCTGATCGGCCACTCGCACCAGGTGTTCCCGGACGCGAACAGCACCGTGTCGCAGTTCAACCTGCCGGGCGTCGACAAGGTCAAGGGCACCGTCAACGGCGTGCCGACCGTGATGGCCAACTACTGGGGCAAGCACCTCGGCGTGATCAAGCTCGGCCTGAAGTTCGACGGCAAGACGTGGAGCGTCGACAAGTCGCAGACCACCGTCGAGGCGCGACCGATCCAGAACGCCGACAAGAGCTACGTCGCGGCCGATCCGTCCGTGTCCGCCGCGATCGCCGCCGAGCACCAGGCGACGATCGACTACGTGAAGACGCCGATCGGCTCGACCGACTACCGGATGAACTCGTACTTCGCCGATGTCGGCGACCCGGGTGCGATCCAGATCGTCAACGAGGCGCAGGCCGACTACGTGAAGACCTACGTGCAGGCGAACCTGCCGCAATACGCGTCGCTGCCGGTGCTGTCGGTCAGCGCGCCGTTCAAGAGCGGCTTCGGCGGCGGCACCGACTACACCGACGTCGCGCCGGGCGCGCTCGCGATCAACAACGCGGCCGACCTGTACCTGTACCCGAACACCGTGTACGCGGTGAAGGTGAGCGGCGCCGACGTGAAGAACTGGCTCGAAACGGCCGCGAAGCGCTTCAACCGCATCGACCCGACCAAGGCGACCGTGCAGCCGCTCGTCAGCACGTTCCCCGGCTACAACTTCGACATGTTCACGTCGGCCGATCTCGCGTATGAAATCGACGTCACGCAGCCGGTCGGCAGCCGGATCAGGAACCTGACGTACAAGGGGGCGGCGATCGACCCGAACGCGCAGTTCATCGTCGCGACCAACAACTACCGTGCGAGCGGCGGCGGCAACTTCCCGGGCCTCGACGGCAGCAAGACGATCTTCGCGTCGCCGGATGCGAACCGCGACGTGCTGATCGCGTTCATCAAGAAGCGCGGCGCGATCACGCGCACGGCCGACGGCGCGCAGCGCAGCTGGCGCTTCACGAAGCTCGCGAGCTCGGTCGCGCACGTGCAGTTCGCGTCCGCGCCGAACCGCCTCGGCGATGCGGCGGCGGCCGGCCTGACCGGCATCACGCAGGTCGCGGCCGACGACGGCTCGGGCAAGAACCTCGCCACCTACGAAATCGACCTCACGCAATGAGACCCGCGATGCACCCGATCCGGACGATGCGGCCGGCCGAAACCGGCCTCGCCGCCGCCGCGCGGCGCCTGCTGCGCTCGAAACTCCCGCCGGCCGCGCTGCTCGCGGCGG
>NZ_VWWH01000102.1:0-23176 GCF_011753045.1 Burkholderia sp. Ap-955 | reverse complement strand
CGCGCCGGACAGCCCCCGGCCGGTACGACCGCCGCGCGCGGCACGCGGGCCGTGCTGCGGCTGCCGGTCGTGCGCGTCGCGACGCCGGCCGCCTCAACCAACACGTAGACGGAGAAACCACATGAGCGAGAACAATTTCCTGGTGATCGACGATAACGAGGTGTTCGCGGGCACGCTCGCGCGCGGCCTCGAGCGCCGCGGTTACGCGGTCCAGCAGGCGCACGACAAGGAGGCGGCGCTTCGGCTCGCCGCGGGCGGCAAGTTCCAGTTCATCACCGTCGACCTGCATCTCGGCGAGGATTCGGGCCTGAGCCTGATCGCACCGCTGTGCGACCTGCAGCCCGATGCGCGGATCCTGGTGCTGACCGGCTACGCGAGCATCGCGACTGCCGTGCAGGCGGTGAAGGAAGGCGCCGACAACTATCTCGCGAAGCCCGCGAACGTCGAGTCGATCCTGGCCGCGCTGCAGACCAACGCGACCGAAGTGCAGGCCGACGAAGCGCTGGAGAATCCGGTCGTGCTGTCGGTCGACCGGCTCGAATGGGAGCACATCCAGCGCGTGCTGGCCGAGAACAACAACAATATTTCGGCGACGGCGCGTGCGCTGAACATGCATCGCCGCACGCTGCAGCGCAAGCTCGCGAAGAAGCCGGTGCGACAGTAAGCGGCGCGCCGCGCGCCGTGGTCGTCACGGCGGGGCGATTCCGTACGACGCGTGCCGCGGGATACGGCGCGCGATCGCGCAGGCGGACGGGCGGCGCATGGCTGCCTGCCGCCCGACGTACCAATGAAAACGGGCGGCCCGCCGGGCCGCCCGTCTCGCATTCGACGCCGCGCGCGTTACAGCACGTAGCGCGACAGGTCTTCGTCCTGCGCCACTTCGCCGAGTGCGCGATCGACATACTTCGCATCGATCGTCACGCACTCGCCCGCATGGTTGCCGGCCGAGAACGACACGTCCTCGAGCAGTTTCTCGATCACCGTGTACAGCCGGCGCGCACCGATGTTCTCGGTTTTCTCGTTGACCGAAAACGCGATCTCCGCGAGACGGCGGATGCCGTCGTCGGCGAATTCGAGCTGCACGTCTTCGGTCGCGAGCAGCGCCTGGTACTGCTTGACGAGGCTTGCGTCGGTCGCGACGAGGATCGCTTCGAAATCGTTCACCGACAGCGAGTCGAGCTCGACGCGGATCGGGAAGCGGCCCTGCAGTTCGGGAATCAGGTCGCTCGGCTTCGCGAGGTGGAACGCGCCGCTCGCGATGAACAGGATGTGATCGGTCTTCACCATCCCGTACTTCGTGTTGACCGTCGTGCCTTCGACGAGCGGCAGCAGGTCGCGCTGCACGCCCTGGCGCGACACTTCGCCGCCGCTGCCTTCGTTGTTGCGCGACGTGATCTTGTCGATCTCGTCGAGGAACACGATGCCGTTCTGCTCGACGTTCTGCACGGCCTTCGTCTTCACTTCCTCGTCGTTGAGCATCTTCGCCGCTTCCTCGTCGGTCAGCAGCTTCAGCGCTTCCTTGATCTTCACCTTGCGGCGCTGCTTCTTGCCGCTGCCGAGGTTCGAGAACATCGAGCGGATCTGCTCGGTCATCTCTTCCATCCCCGGCGGCGCCATGATGTCCATGCCGGCCGACGGCTGCTCGAGGTCGAGCTCGACTTCCTTGTCGTCGAGCTGGCCTTCGCGCAGGCGCTTGCGGAACGTCTGGCGCGTCACGTTGTTGTCGTCGTTCGCGTGCTCGGCGTTGCCGCCGAAGCCCACCGCGCGCGGTTGCGGCAGCAGGATGTCGAGGATGCGGTCTTCCGCCTGGTCGGTCGCCTTGCTGCGCACCTTGCGCATCTCGGTTTCGCGCGTCTGCTTGACCGAGATCTCGATCAGGTCGCGCACGATGCTGTCGACGTCGCGGCCGACGTAGCCGACTTCGGTGAACTTGGTCGCTTCGATCTTGATGAACGGCGCATCGGCGAGCTTCGCGAGGCGGCGCGCGATTTCGGTCTTGCCGACACCCGTCGGCCCGATCATCAGGATGTTCTTCGGCGTGATTTCCTGGCGCAGCGGGTCGGCGACCTGCTGGCGGCGCCAGCGGTTGCGCAGCGCGACCGCGACGGCCTTCTTCGCCTTCGCCTGGCCGATGATGTGCTTGTCGAGTTCCGAGACGATCTCGGCAGGGGTCATGGTGCTCATGGTGCGGTCCTTACTCGATCGTTTCGATGATGCGGTTGTGGTTCGTGTAGATGCACATGTCGCCGGCGATCCCGAGCGACTTCTCGACGATCTCGCGCGGCGACAGCTCGGTGTTCTCGACGAGCGCGCGAGCCGCGGCCTGCGCATAGGCACCGCCCGAGCCGATCGCGCAGATCCCGCCTTCGGGGTCGAGCACGTCGCCGTTGCCGGTGATGACGAGCGTGGTGGTGGCATCGGCCGTGATCAGCATCGCCTCGAGGCGGCGGAGCATCCGGTCGGTGCGCCAGTCCTTCGCGAGCTCGACGGCCGCGCGGGTCAGGTTGCCCTGGTGCTTCTCGAGCTTCGCCTCGAAGCGATCGAGCAGCGAGAACGCATCGGCGGTGCCGCCCGCGAATCCGACCAGTACCTGGTTGTTGTAGATCCGCCGCACTTTCCGCGCGCCACCCTTCATGACGATGTTGCCGAGGGTTACCTGGCCGTCGCCGCCGAGCGCGACCTTGTCGCCGCGCCGGACCGAAACGATGGTCGTGCCGTGAAATTGCTCCATCTGCGTTCCTTGAGAAAAACGGGGAAGAGTCGGGCGGCGCGGGGCGCCGCCGCATGAATCGCAGTGCGCCGGGGAGCGGCCCGGCGCGCATCCGATTCATTTTAGGGCGGGCGCCGGGATATCAAGAGGCGGGGTGGGCAAATCGACGGACCGGGAACCGGTGCCGGAAAAACAAAAAGCGCGCGGCAGGCCGCGCGCTTTCGGGAAGCAGCGTGTTTGAGCGGAATACCGCTCGATCAGTCGCCGAACAGCTTCTGGCGCAGCTCGCGGCGCTCTTGCGCTTCGAGCGACAGCGTGGCGGTCGGACGCGCGAGCAGGCGCGGAATGCCGATCGGCTCGCCGGTTTCCTCACACCAGCCGTAATCGCCGGAATCGATGCGGGCGAGCGACTGCTGAACCTTCTTGAGGAGCTTGCGTTCGCGATCGCGCGTACGCAGTTCGAGCGCGTGCTCTTCCTCGATCGTCGCGCGATCGGCGGGATCGGGCACGATCACCGTCTCGCGCAGGTTCTCGGTCGTCTGACCTGCATTCTTGAGGATGTCCGCCTGCAACTGTTCGAGCCGATTTTTGAAGAAGGCGAGCTGATCCTCATTCATGTAATCCTTGTCGCTCATCTTCAGGATTTCGGCTTCGGTCAAGAGTTTCTTCGTCATCTGCTTGCTTCTTCAATGTGCGGCAAATCGATAGATATTGCCTGCACTTTGGGATTACCCGCAACCGCCCTTGCAATCATTTGCGATTTGCCGCCGCGGGGCCGAAAGCCTCTGGAAAACCGGTTCTCAAATACCAGGATAGGCCTGGCGCGGAGTTGCGCGCGCTGCGAACCGGTGTGCTGCGCGGCACATCGCATCGGCCGCGGCCGGGAGGCGGATTGGCGATCCGGCGCGGTTGCGATGCCCGGAAAACTGGTTCAGCAAGAACCGGGCCTGTTTGTTGCCGTACTCCAGCGGGCACGTATTGTAACTGAATCGCAAGCGGGCGCCGTATCGGGTCGATCCCCGTCGGCTGCGCCAATATCTAGAAAATATAACGCGCAAATCGAGAAAAAGCGATGACGGCGAAACCCTGCCCGGAAAAGGCGCCCCGCGGCCGCAGCAGCCGCCCGCGAGGCGGCCGTGCGGCGGTTGCCCGCGCGCGTCAGGCGAGGCAGGCGTCGAGGCCGTCGGTGATCAGGTCCTGCGGCAGATCGACGCCGATGAACACCATCTTGTTCGTCTTCTTCTCGACCGGCAGCCACTTCGACGCGAGGTCGCTGCCCATCATCTGGTGCACGCCCTGGAACACAACCTTGCGGTCGACGCCCTTCATGTACAGCACGCCCTTGTAGCGCAGCATCCGCTCGCCGTAGATCTGCAGGATGCCGCCAAGGAAGTCTTCCAGCTTGTTCGGGTCGAACGGGCGGTCGTTGCGGTACACGAACGACTTGATCTTGTCGTCGTGGTGCGCGTGGTGGTGATGGTGGTGGCCGTGATCGTGATCGTGCGCGCATTGACCGTGATCGTGGTCGCAATTCGCGTGATCGTGATCATGGTCGTGATCGTGGTGGTGGTGCGCGTGATCGTCTTCGGCGAGGAAGTCGGGGTCGATCTCGAGCTTCGCGTTCAGGTTGAAGCCGCGCAGGTCGAAGATTTCCTTGATGTCGGCTTCACCGAAGTTCACGACCTTGATCGCGGCCTTCGGGTTCATGTGCATCAGGCGGTGCTTGAGGTCGGCCACCGTCTGGTCGTCGACCAGGTCCGACTTCGTGATGAACAGGCGATCGGCGAAACCGACCTGGCGCTGCACGACTTCGTGCTCGTCGAGCTGCGCGTTCGCGTGCTTCGCGTCGACCAGCGTGATGACCGCGTCGAGCAGGAAATCGTCGGCGATCTCGCTGTCGATGAAGAAGGTTTGCGCGACCGGGCCCGGGTTCGCGAGGCCGGTGGTTTCGATCACGATGCGGTCGAAGTCGAGCTTGCCTTCGCGCTTCTTCGCGGCGAGATCGCCGAGCGTGCGCGCGAGGTCGCCGCGGATCGTGCAGCAGATGCAGCCGTTGCTCATCTGGATGATCTGCTCGTTCGAATCCTGGATGAGGATTTCGTTGTCGATGTTCTCTTCGCCGAACTCGTTCTCGATCACGGCGATCTTCATGCCGTGCTGTTCGTTCAGGATGCGCTTGAGCAGCGTCGTCTTGCCGCTGCCGAGGAAGCCGGTGAGGATGGTGACGGGAGTGGCCATGTCAATCGCCTGTGGTTCGTGAATCGGGGTCAAAACCAGGATGTGCGTCGCGCCCGGGGCTTTGCCAGCCGGGGCGCACAACCATCCATTGAAACATACCTGTCAAGCCCTCGCCCGTCGTCCGAACGACAGGCGGGAGCGCGGATCCGCCGGGCGCCAGGGCGCGCCGGCGGACGGTTACGCGCGTAGATCGGGGCGCTCAGACGATTTGCAACAGCAGGCCCTTCAGATATTCGCCTTCCGGGAAGGCCGCGAGCAGCGGGTGATCGACACCCGCGCCGAGGCGCTTCAGGATGCGCGCGTCGACCTTCGCGTCGGCGGCTGCACCCGCGACGATCTTCTGGAACAGGTCCATGTCGATCGCGCCCGAGCACGAGTACGTGAATAGCAGGCCGCCCGGACGCAGCAGCTTGAAGCCGCTCAGGTTGATGTCCTTGTACGCGCGCGCCGCACGATCGACGCTGTCGCGCGTCGGCGCGAACTTCGGCGGATCGAGCACGATCAGGTCGAAACGCTCGCCTTCGTCGACGAGGCGGCGCAGCGTCTTGAATGCGTCGGCGTCGAGCCAGGTCGCGCGTTCGGCATCGAAGCCGTTGGCGACGACGTTCTGCTGCGCGAGCGCGAGCGCATCGCCCGACGAGTCGATCGATACGACACGCTTCGCGCCGCCCTTGAGCGCGGCGAGCGAGAAGCCGCCCGTATAGCAGAAGCAGTTCAGCACGTCGCGATCGGCCGCGTACTGCGCCACCAGCGCGCGGTTGTCGCGCTGGTCGACGTAGAAGCCCGTCTTGTGGCCGTTCGGTACGTCGACGTGATAGCGCACGCCGTTTTCGTTCGAGATCAGCGTCGCGGGCGGTGCATCGCCGGCCAGCACGCCGGTCGTCTGTTCGAGCCCTTCCTTGTCGCGGATCGATACGTCCGAGCGCTCGTACACGTTCGGGCAGTCCGTCGCGCCGACGAGCGCCTTCACGATCGCGTCCTTCCACGCCTCGACGCCCGCGGCCATGAACTGGCAGACGAGCTGGCCGCGCGGCGCCGCGCCGGCTTCGGCGGTGTCCGCGACGTAATAGTCGACGATCAGCCCCGGTAGCCCGTCGGCTTCGCCGAACACGAGCCGCACCGCGCCCGTGCCCGACACCATCGTCGTGCGGTGCGCGACCGCGCGCTGCACGCGGCGCTTGAAGAACGCGTGGTCGATCGGCTCGTTCTCGTCGAAGCTCCACACGCGCACGCGGATCTGCGATTGCGGGCTGTACGCGCCGCGCGCGAGGAAGCGGCCGTCGTGTGCGCGCACGATCACGGTCGTGCCGGGCGCGGGCTTGCCGTCGACGCGGTCGATCGCATTGGCGTAGATCCACGGATGGCGGCGCAGCAGCGATTTTTCCTTGGACGGCTTGAGGGTGACGGTTTGCATGGTGAGATCGAAATGGGCCGTGCGCGACGCCGACCGTGGCCGGTCGCCGCGCGCGGCGGGTAACACGGGACGCGCGTCAGTCGCGCTTCTTCGCGCGCGGATGCGCGCTGTCGTAAATCTTCGCGAGATGCTGGAAGTCGAGCGACGTATAGACCTGCGTCGCGGCGACGCTCGCGTGGCCGAGCAGTTCCTGCACCGCGCGCAGATCGCCGCTCGACTGCAGCACGTGCGTCGCGAACGAGTGGCGCAGCACGTGCGGATGGACGTTGGCGGGGATGCCCGCGGTGAGCGCCGCGCGCTTCACGCGCTCGCGCACGACGCCCGGCGACATCCGGTTGCCGCGCACGGACACGAACAGCGGATGCGGATCGTGCTTCACGAATTCGCCGCGTACCGCGAGCCACGCGTTCAGCGCATCGATCGCCTTGCGGCCGACCGGCACCTTGCGTTCCTTGTTGCCCTTGCCGCGCACCGTGACTTCAGCTTCGGCGAGGTCGAGCCAGCCGACCGAGCGGTAGCCGTCGGCCTGCGTGTACATCACGTCGAGCCCGATCAGCTCGGCGAGGCGCAGCCCCGACGAATAGAACAGCTCGAGGATCGCGTGATCGCGAATGCCTTCGGTCGTGTTGGCGAGCGGCGCGTCCATCAGCGCCGATGCGTCGTCGACCGACAGCGCCTTCGGCAAGGTCTTCGGGCGTTTCGGCGCGCGCACCGCGGCGACCGGGTTCGCGGGCATCTCGACGCGCTGCGCGAGCCAGCGGTAGAACGCGCGCCACGCGGACAGCCGGTGCGAGATCGACCGGGCGGACAGCCCGCCCGAATGTGCGCGCGCGACCGCGCCGCGCATGTCGGCGGCCGTCAGCGCTTCGAGCGGCCGGCCGTTCGCGAGCTTCTTCAGCTCGTCGAGTTCGTGCGTGTATCCGCGCAGCGTGTGTTCCGACAGCTGCCTGACGTGCTTCAGGTTCGACAGGTAGGCGGCGATCGGATCGTCTGTCATCGCGTGCGGAAGGCTCAGTGCGGCAGCAGGCGCGTGAGCGCGGCGCTCGCGAGCGTCGCGATCTGCGCGAGGAAGTCGGTCGCCATCCCGTCGTGGAAGCGGCGCGGGTCGGGCGAGCCGAGCACGAGCAGGCCGAACGCGGGCGCATCGTTACCGGCGAGCGGTGCACGCAGCGCGAGCAGCGCGACCGATGTGGCCGAGCCGTCGCCGGCCGGCGGTGCGGCGTCCGCGCCTTCCGCCGCATTCGCGGCCGGGGCGGCAACTGCGGGCGCGAGCCACTGCGCGGCCTCGAAGCCCGTGTTCGCACCGCAGTACGGCGTCGACAGCCCGTTCGTGAACAGGCGCACTTCCTCGCCGACCTGGCGTGCGAAGTCGGCCTGCGAGTAGGTGTCGGCGACGTCCCACACGCGCAGCGCCGTCTGCGGCACGTCGAAGACTTCGGCGATGCCGTCGGCGATCGTGCGCGGCAGCGCGTACGGATCGCGTTCCGCGATCACGCGCGCGGTCCAGCGGCTGAACTTCGCGGACAGGCTGTCGTTCTCGTGGCCGTAGCGCACGAGTTCGGCGAGCCGGCGCTCGAGATGCTTGTTCTTGTCGCGCAGCATCTCCATCTGCCGCTCCTGCAGCGAGATCGCGGCCTTGCCGTGCGGGTTCGCGAGACGGATCGTCGCGAGCAGTTCGGCGTGCTGCGCGAAGAATTCGGGATTGGCGAGCAGGTAGTCGGCGACTTCGCGATCGTTCATGTGGCTGGAGCGTTCAGTTATCAAGGACGTTGCAGGGTCAGGCGGGCAGGTCGATCTCGCCTTCGAACACGGTCGTGGCGGGCCCGGCCATCATCAGCGCGGCGGCTTCGTCGCGCGCGCCGTCCCAGCTGATCGTCAGCGTGCCGCCGTGCGTGTGCACGGTCACCGGCGAATCGAGCAGGTCGCGCCGGATGCCGGCCGCGACCGCCGCGCATGCGCCGGTGCCGCACGCGAGCGTCTCGCCCGCCGCGCGTTCGTACACGCGCAGCTTCACTTCGCTGCGCGACACGATCTGCATGAAGCCGGCGTTCACGCGCTCCGGGAAGCGCGCGTGGTGCTCGATCAGCGGGCCTTCTTCCAGCACCGGGTAGGCCTCGACATCGTCGACGACCTGCACCGCATGCGGGTTGCCCATCGTCACCGTCGAAATCCAGCGCGTCGCACCGCCGACGTCGAGCGGCCACAGCGTGTCGCGACCCTCGGTGCGGCCGTCGAGGCCCGCTGCATCGAACGGCACCTGCGCCGGCGTGAACACGGGCGCACCCATGTCGACGACGACTTCGCCGTTGTCCTGCATCGTCAGCGTGATCAGGCCCTTCATCACCTGCACGCGCACGCTGCGCTTGTCGGTCAGGCCGCGGTCGCTGACGAACTTCACGAAGCAGCGCGCGCCGTTGCCGCAGTGTTCGACCTCGCCGCCGTCGCAATTGAAGATCCGGTACTTGAAATCGACGCCGTCGACGGTCGGTTTTTCGACGAGCAGCAGCTGGTCGGCGCCGATGCCGAAGTGGCGATTGGCGAGCGCACGCACCTGCGCTTCGGTGAGCGGCGGCAACGCGCGCGAATAGCCGTCGAGCACGACGAAGTCGTTGCCCGCGCCGTGCATCTTGGTGAACGAGAGTTTCACTGGGTCCGGATTTCCATGGCGAACAAGGCGGTCAGCGCGGCGTGCGCGACGCCGCGCCATGCCGGGCGGCCTCGTTCGTCGTGCTGATCTCAGCCGCAAATGATACATGCAGCCGAGAGGGGCGTCCTGCGCGGGCGGGCGAGTGATGGGGCAGCGGTCACCGGCCGGTCAACTGGTGGTGCAGGGGGGAAGTGCGGATCCGTGGCTCGTACGCCAGGCGGTCGACAATCTTTGGTGGTTGCGCCGAAGGAGGATAGCGTGCAGGCGCGCACATGAAGGCGCGCCCGCGGGCTTTGCTCAAGAGGCTCAGTAGAGGCTCGGCTCGCCGGCCGGGCGCGTCTTGAAGCGCTTGTGGACCCAATAGTATTGCTCGGGCAGCAGCGGGATCTGTTCCTCGAGGAATTCGTTCATCCGCCGCGCGTCGAGATCGTCGTCGCCGGTCGGGTAGTGATCCCACGGCTTGAATACCTTCAGACGGTATCCCTTGTAGTTCGGCAGCACCTCGCCGATGAACGGCACGACCTGCGCGCGGCCCGTCTTCGCGAGCCGGCCCACCGCCGTCAGCGTGCAGGCGGGCACGCCGAAGAACGGGACGAACGTCGAATTGCGCAGCCCGTAGTCCATGTCGGCGCCGAGCATCACCGGCTTGCGGTCGCGCAGCCAGCGCAGCACGACGCGCGCGCTGTCCGCGCGGCCGACCATCTCGGCGTCGAAACGCCCGCGCGCCTTCTTCGCCTCTTCCTCGAGCACCGCGTTCGAGAACGGCTGGTAGAGCGACCCGCAGCGGCGATGCAGCGAACGATTCAGCCAGATCGAGCCGGCCTCGATGCCGACGAAATGCAGGCCGAGGAACAGCGTCGGCGGCAGGTCCGGATCGTCGAGGTCGACCGCGCTGTCGACCTGGATCAGCTTCGCGAGCTTTTTCTCCGAACCGAACCACTGCACGCTGCGTTCGACGTAGCTGCGGATCGCATGGCGGAAATGCTGCCCGGCAATTTCCTCGCGGCGTTCGTCGCTCCAGTCAGGGAAGCAGAGTTTCAGATTGGTGTGTACGATGCGTTTTCGCCGGCTGGGGATCTTGTAGAGCAGCCAGCCGAGACCATCGCCGAACCGTGCGGTCAGGCCGTACGGCAACAGGGCGAGCAGTTTCAGCAAGCCAATGGCGAGGTGCGTGGCTAGACGACCTAGCATGCGAAACCTCCGTGGGACCGGCTGGCCGGCGCTTTGCAAACAGGTGGGTGAGACAGCGGAAGATGCAGCACGGGCGGCGCTCTGTGACAATTCAGGAAAGCCGCTATAATACGGGCTTCGCCGAGTTAACTGACAACTTGCGGGGCGAAGCCGGTTAGCGTGACACGCGCTGCCCGGTCCTGGTAATCCGCTAAAGCGTCGCCGCTTCAGGCCCAACGAAGCTGGCTACGTGAAACCAACCGTAACCACACAGGAGCCTGAAAAAGTGGCAAACGATTATCTCTTCACGTCCGAATCCGTCTCTGAAGGCCATCCGGACAAAGTCGCGGACCAAATCTCGGACGCGATCCTCGATGCCATCCTCGAGCAGGACAAGTATTCCCGCGTTGCGGCGGAAACGCTGTGCAACACGGGTCTCGTCGTTCTGGCCGGTGAAATCACCACGACGGCCAACATCGACTACATCCAGATCGCGCGCGACACGATCAAGCGCATCGGCTACGACAACACCGACTACGGCATCGACTACAAGGGTTGCGCGGTGCTCGTCGCGTACGACAAGCAGTCGCCGGACATCGCCCAGGGCGTCGATCGTGCACACGACGACAACCTCGACCAGGGCGCGGGCGACCAGGGTCTGATGTTCGGTTACGCGTGCGATGAAACGCCGGAACTGATGCCGCTGCCGATCTACCTGTCGCACCGCCTCGTCGAGCGCCAGGCCAGCCTGCGCCGCGACGGCCGCCTGCAATGGCTGCGCCCGGACGCGAAGTCGCAGGTGACGGTCCGCTACGTCGACGGCAAGCCTGATTCGATCGACACCGTCGTGCTGTCGACGCAGCACGCACCGGACATCGAGCTGCCGGCGCTGCGCGAAGCCGTGATCGAGGAAATCATCAAGCCGACGCTGCCGGCCGACCTGATCAAGGGCGACATCAAGTTCCTGGTGAACCCGACCGGCCGATTCGTGATCGGTGGCCCGCAGGGCGACTGCGGCCTGACCGGCCGCAAGATCATCGTCGATACCTACGGCGGTGCCGCACCGCACGGCGGCGGCGCGTTCTCGGGCAAGGATCCGTCGAAGGTCGACCGTTCGGCTGCGTACGCAGGCCGCTACGTCGCGAAGAACATCGTCGCCGCCGGCCTCGCGTCGCGCGCGCTGATCCAGGTGTCGTACGCGATCGGCGTGGCCGAGCCGACCTCGGTGATGGTCAACACGTTCGGCACGGGCCGCGTGTCGGATGCGGTGATCACGAAGCTCGTGCGCGAGCATTTCGACCTGCGTCCGAAGGGCATCATCAAGATGCTCGACCTGCTGCGCCCGATCTACGAGAAGACTGCTGCTTACGGCCACTTCGGCCGCGAAGAGCCGGAATTCTCGTGGGAAGCGACCGACAAGGCGCTCGCCCTGGCCGAAGCGGCCGGCGTCGAGCCGACGGCACGCGTCGCGTAAGCGTCGTTCGCCTGAAAAGAAAAACCCCGGCAATGCCGGGGTTTTTTTATGGGTTCCGATGCCGCGGCAATCGGGCAACGGCGCGGGCAGCGGCGCGACGGTGGTCGTCGCGCGGCGGTGTCCACCTGCGTGCGCTCAGCGTGCGCCGAACCCGAACCAGCCGTTGCTGGCCGCGAGGCGGCGCGGGCGGTTGACGCGGCGCTGCGGGCCGAGCGTGCGGCGCAGCGCGAGCGCGCGCAGCGACGACGGCTTCTGCAGCAGCGAGCGCAGGCCGGAACGGCGCGAGAACGCCTGCGCGCTCATCATCGAGAAAAATGCGTGGAACCACGCACGGATGCCGTCCAGCCGGCTATGTGCGGGCGTACGCTCGGCCAGCGCCTGCGTGCGTGCGCGGTGATGGCGCAGCGAGCGGGCAGGAGCGGGCGGCATGACGCGCTTCGCAGCGCGGCTGAGACGGGAAGTCAGACGGAATGGCATGTGAACGATGCTTCGCTTGTATGGATGGCGCCCTTGGGAGCGCACTGGTATGAACGGCCTCGGATTGCGCAACGGATCTTATCGAAACTCGCTGCGCGCCGCGCCCGCCAGAATTGACAGGCCGCGACAGGCTACAGGGGATTCATGACGGGCAAAAGTCGCGATAAACCCTTGTGCCACAAGGCGTGTGCCGCATACCGCCTGTCGGTGAGGCCGGCACCGCGCCGCACAGTTCCCTTGAGCCGGATCAAATTCGAGATTGGCATGCCCCTGCGCACGACAATGGTGCTGTTCGCGGCATCCGGCGCCGATTTACAATCGTCACATTCACACAATAAACGTCTGGCATCCCATGTCGTCTCCATTGCAGTCGGAATCGATCCGCGCGCAAGTCGCGGAATTGCGCGAGCGCGGCTTCGTCGTCGCGCGTGGCCTCGTCAGCGACGAGCAGTGCGCGGCGCTCAGGCAGATCGCGGAGCGCCAGTTGCGGGAGGCGGCCGAGCCGATCGAGTTCGAGGCGGACCTGCGCTACCCGGGCGCGCCCGAGTCCAAGCATGCGCCGGGCGGGCATACGGTGCGGCGGCTGCTCGATGCGTATTCGCGTGATCCGGCCTTCGCCGAGCGCGCGGTCGCACCGGAAATCGGTGCGTGGATGCGCGAGTATTTCGGCGAAGAACCGGTGCTGTCGCGCGCGCATCACAACTGCATGATGACGAAGCACCCCGCGTACGGCAGCCTGACCGGCTGGCATCGCGATTTCCGCTACTGGTCGTTCGAGCGTCCGGACATGGTGTCGGTGTGGCTCGCGCTCGGCCCGGAAACGAACGAGAATGGCGCACTGTGGCTCGTACCGGGGTCCCATACGGCCGAATTCGGACCTGAAGCGTTCGACGATGCGAAGTTCTTCCGCAGCGACCTGCCGGAGAACCGAAAGATGATCGACGCGGCCACGTGCCCGTCGCTGCAGACGGGCGACGTCGTGTTCTTCCACAGCAACACGCTGCATTCGGCCGGGCAGAACCGTTCCGACCAGGTGAAGTTTTCGCTCGTGTACACGTATCACGGCGCGAGCAACCGGCCGGTGCCCGGCACGCGCTCGGCATCGAAATCGGAAGTGCCGTTCTAGGCGCGGAGCGGGCGGCCTTCAAGGCCGCGGCGATGACGCGATGCAACGCATCGCGGGTGCATGGAACAACGGGCGGCCTGGCCGCCCGTTTCGTTGGATGCGGCCCGAGCGTATGACGCGGGGCCGTGCGTGCATCGCGCGACTGCGCGCTCAGCGCTTGCCGCCCGGCATCGCGAGGCCGATCAGGCCGATGAACGATGCGACGGCGCCGCCCACGATCAGCAGGATCGTCTTCGTCGCGGGCGAACCGGTGAAGAAGCGCGACACGTTGTCGTTGATCGAATGGAACGACTGGCCGCCGAAATACAGCAGCACGACGCCGCCGACGAGCAGCGCAACCGAGATGACCCGGGACATACCAACCTCGCTGGAACGGTGATTCGAGACGCCGCAGTGTAGGCGACGACCGCGGCCGCGTCCATCGTCGCGCCGCCGAGCACGTTCCGGCCGCTTTCGCTACCATAGTCGTCGTATGACTCCTTCGCCGCCGCCGCGCCGCAAGCGCGGCCGGCGCGCGTCCCCTCTCCCGATGTCCTGACGGAACCGACTCATGGCCTACGAAGCAGCTTCCGAACGTTATGCCGACATGCAGTACCGTACCTGTGGCAAATCCGGGCTCAAACTGCCCGCGCTGTCGCTCGGCCTGTGGCACAACTTCGGCGACTCGACGCCGATCTCGACGCAGCGCGACATCCTGCGCACCGCATTCGACCTCGGTATCAACCACTTCGATCTCGCGAACAACTACGGGCCGCCGTACGGCAGCGCGGAAACCAACTTCGGCCGGCTGCTGAAGGAAGATTTCCGGCCGTATCGCGACGAGCTGCTGATCTCGACGAAGGCCGGCTGGGACATGTGGCCGGGGCCATACGGCAGCGGCGGCGGGTCGCGCAAGTACGTGCTCGCGAGCCTCGACCAGAGCCTGCAGCGGATGGGGCTCGACTACGTCGACATCTTCTATTCGCACCGCTTCGACGCGCACACGCCGCTCGAGGAAACGGCGGGCGCGCTTGCGTCGGCCGTGCAGCAGGGCAAGGCGCTCTACATCGGCATTTCGTCGTACTCGGCGGCAAAGACGCGCGAGATGGCCGAGCTGCTCGCGCAGTACAAGGTGCCGCTGCTGATCCACCAGCCGTCGTACAACCTGCTGAACCGCTGGGTCGAAACCGAACTGCTCGGCACGCTCGACGAGATCGGCACGGGCAGCATTGCGTTCACGCCGCTCGCGCAGGGGCTGCTCACGTCGAAGTACCTGAACGGCGTGCCGGCCGACGCGCGCGTGAACAAGCCGGGCGGCGGTTCGCTGAAGCAGGATCACCTGAGTGCGGACAACCTCGACCATGTGCGCAAGCTCAACGCGATCGCCGAACGGCGCGGGCAGAGCCTCGCGCAGATGGCGCTCGCCTGGGTGTTGCGCAACGGCCGCGTGACGTCCGCGCTGATCGGCGCGAGCCGGGCGGAGCAGGTGCGTGAAAACGTCGGCGCGCTGAAGAACCTCGAATTCTCGGCGGAAGAACTCGCGGAGATCGATCGTTACGCGACGGAAGGCGGCATCAATCTGTGGGAAAAGCCGTCCACCGATCAGGCGATCTGACCGGCAGTCGATACGGCATGCGAAACATCGCGTGCCGTATCGATGGCTCGCGCGCAACACATCGCATCGCTGCAGTGCAGCGATGCACGTCACGCACGGGTGGTGCGCCGCTAGATCAGTGCAGGCAGGCCTTCGACGAGCAATACCGCGACGCCGACGCC
The DNA here is from genome assembly GCF_011753045.1 of Burkholderia sp. Ap-955. Classification (NCBI taxonomy): domain Bacteria; kingdom Pseudomonadati; phylum Pseudomonadota; class Betaproteobacteria; order Burkholderiales; family Burkholderiaceae; genus Burkholderia; species Burkholderia sp. Ap-955. Next base: position 8,165 of record NZ_VWWH01000102.1, on the reverse strand, counting down.
GAGGATGACGCCCAGCACGCGCAGCAGGTTGTGGCGGAATTCGGTTGCGCACGGCACCGCGCCGAGAAATAGCGCTCCGGCCAGCGCCATCGGAATCAACAGGATGAAGTCGCCGATCGTGAAGTAGGTCGTCATGCGTGTCTCCAGGGTCGACCGGAGTGGGCGCATGCGCGCTTGCTCCGGCCCCATGCCGGGTGTTTCTAGTATGGTTCCGGCCCGATTGCGAGCGGGGCGGTCAATTCGAGTATAGGCAACCGTCAGCGCTTTTCGCTATCCGAACCATTAAAAATCAGCGGAAAGCTCGGCGAATCGCGCATTTTTCCCGCAAGTTCGACGAACGCCTTGCGCGTATCTTTCTCGCGCCTTTCGATTATTGCGGATTCGTCGTATGTGTCCGATGCGTGCCGCCGCACCCGCGGGCGCGGCGGCACGCGCGTTCATGCGCGGTCGGGTTGCACGCGGGCGGCCGGTGCGCGGAACACGAGAGCGAGCCCCGCGATGATTGCCCCCATGCCGGCGAGCGCGAGCGGCTCGGGCCGGTTGCCGAGCCATGCGGCATCCATCAACGTGGTGACGACGGGCACGAGATAGAACAGGCTCGTCACGTTGACGAGATCGCCGCGCTGCATCAACCGGTAGAACAGCAGTTGCGCGATCACCGAAATCACGATGCCGAGCCACAGCAGCGGGATCACGAAGGCCCAGCTCATGTCGAGCGACACCGGCCGGAACGGCACGATCGCCACGCACAGCGCGAGGCCGATCGCATTCTGCAGCGGCAGCACGTCGGCGGGCGCCGCACGTACGCGCTTTTGCAGCAGCGAGCCGGCGGTCAGCGCGACGAGCGCGGTGAGCGCGCACGCGATGCCGGCGAGCGACAGGCCGCCGTCTCCCGCGCCGCGGAACACGACGAGCGCGAGACCGGCCAGCGACAGCGCGAGCCCCGCGATGCGCACGGGCTGCCAGCGCCGCTCGACGATCGCGAGCGTGAGGATCGGCTGCACGCCAAGGATCGTCGCGAGCACGCCCGGTGCGATCCCGCGTTCGAGCGCGAGCAGGTAGAAGATCGAATAGCCGCCCATCATCAGCAAGCCGGTCAGCGCGGCCATGCGCCGCTCGCCGCGCGGCGGCAGCCAGCGCTTGCGCAGGAAGGCCAGCCCGAGCAGCACGAGCGATGCCAGTGCGAAACGTGCGGTGAGAAAGACGAACGCGGACGCGTGACGCAGACCGAGTTCAGCGAAGATCGCGCCGCTGCTCCACAGCAGCACGAAGAGCGACGTCGCGCCATGCGCGGCGAGCGCGCGTTTGAACGAAACCATGTGAATCCACCTGTCGAACGGATCGGAATGTTCCATCCGCGCGCGCAGCAACACGCCGTGCGTCACGACGCACGAATGCGAGCCTACGGGCGAATGGAAGGCGAAACGAAAAGCCGGCTGGTCAGCCGACGCGTGCCGCCGGAGGGGGCGGCGCGGCGCAGACGAGCGGCGGTGCGACAGGAGGAGGAAGGACCGACGGATGCGCGCACGCCTGCGGCCGCGAGTCGAACTGCGGCCGGGATTTTGCAAGGGCGGACGTGAACGGATGCATCGTGTCGGATTGCGCTTGAACGCGAATGAGCGTCAAAGGTACCGCAAGGCCGGCAACGGATGCAACACCTGTCGGCGGCGCATCGCATGACGAAGGGCGAAGGGCGTTGCGTGCGCAACGGTCGCTGCGCTGGCTGCGTTCCAGGCAGCGGGAAGGTGACGACGGCGTCGTGTGATTCGGCAACCGCCGTCGCGCGAATTTGCGTGACGACCCGACACCGGATTCACGGTGCACGCGGAGCGTCCGTCACGTGCGCGCCGCGGTGATGCCGGGGATTCGGCGGGCGGTCACATTCGACAGGGTATGATGGGGGTAACCGGGCGGGCAAGCGTCTGCTCCGGCGCAGTGGTTGATTGGAGACATTCGATGAATTCGCGGCACTTCGCCTGCTTCTTCTTCTTTTCGTGCTTCGATAAACCGTGAACAATGGGATTACGCGCAACGCTCCGACGAGAGCGCGCGGATCGTGCATTTGCCGGCCCCCAGCGGGCCGGGTTTCAAGATTCAAGAGTGGGGAACCATCATGCATGTCGGGTCGATTGTCTGCACTACCCATATCGCGGTGCCGAAGGGCGCGCGTGGCATCGTCCAGCGCGTCCTGGGCGACATGGCCATGGTGACCTGGTACGCGGGCGTACCGGGCGAGTCCAAGGAACTCAACACCGAGCCGTTCTTTCTCGAGGACCTGATCGACACCGGCGAATCCGTGCTGCCGGCCGGCGCGGCGCTTCACTAAGCGCAACCTCCGCACCGGGCGCTCGTCTTTCAGCCCGACTGGCGGCACAATGCGGGGCATGAAAGACGTCACTTCCGCTCCCGCTTCGCCCGCCGGCCCGCCGTTCGCCGGACTCACGCCCGAGTGCGTGCTCGACGCGCTCGACAGCGTGCTGATACCGGCCGGCCTGCGCACCGACGGGCGCCTGCTTGCGCTCAACAGCTACGAAAACCGCGTCTATCAGGTCGGCATCGAAGACGGCCCGCCGGTCGTTGCGAAGTTCTACCGTCCGGCGCGCTGGTCGGACGAAGCGATTCTCGAAGAGCACGCGTTCGTCGCCGAACTCGCCGCGCGCGAGATTCCGGCGGTGCCCGCGCGCGCCTTCGACGGCCGCACGCTGCACGCGTTCGACGGCTTCCGCTTCTCGATCTTCGAGCGGCGCGGCGGCCGCGCGCCCGATCTCGATCGCAGCGACACGCTCGAATGGCTCGGCCGCTTCATCGGCCGGATCCATGCGGTCGGCGCGACGCAGCCGTATGTCGCGCGCCCCGTGCTCGACATCAAGACGTTCGGCTATGAGCCGCGCGACTACCTGCTCGCGCACGATTTCATTCCGGACGATGTGCGGCCCGCATACGAGACGGCTGTGACGCTCGCGCTCGAAGGCGTCGAGGCCGCGTTCGAGCGGGCGGGCGAGATCCGCCTGCTGCGCACGCACGGCGACTGTCATCCGAGCAACGTGCTGTGGACCGATGCCGGCCCGCACTTCGTCGACTTCGACGACAGCCGGATGGCGCCCGCGATCCAGGATCTGTGGCTGCTGCTGCCGGGTGATCGCGAAGGCGCGTCGCGTGCGCTGGCGGACCTGCTGGCCGGCTACGAGGATTTCTGCGAATTCGAGCCGCGCGAGCTGCATCTCGTCGAAGCGCTGCGCACGCTGCGGTTGATCCACTACGCCGCATGGCTCGCGCGGCGCTGGGACGATCCCGCATTTCCGGCCGCGTTCCCGTGGTTCAACACGCATCGTTACTGGGAAGCGCGCGTGCTCGAGTTGCGCGAGCAGATCGGCGCGATGCAGGAAGGGCCGCTCTGGCCCGTGTGACGGCGCGCGCGGCACCCTCGCCGCGCGGCATGCCTGTGCGGGCCGCGGCGCGATGCGCGCGGCCCGTTCCACTCAGAACTTCAGCATCAGCTTCATCAGTGCGGCGAAGCGCTTGCCGTACGGCGGCGCGAGCAGGTTGCGCGCGTTCAGGCGCGCCTGCGTGAGCACCGGCTTCATCTTCGAGAACGTCACGAAGCCGTCGTAGCCGTGATAGGCGCCCATGCCGCTCGCACCGACACCACCGAACGGCAAACTGCCGCACGCGATGTGCATCAGCGTTTCGTTGATCGATACGCCGCCCGAGATCGTTTCGCGCATCACGCGGTCGATCGTGCCGCCGTCCTCATCGAACAGGTAGAGCGCGAGCGGACGCGGGCGTGCATTCACGTACGCGATCGCTTCGTCGAGCCGTTCGTACGGCACGAGCGGCAGCAGCGGCCCGAAGATTTCCTCCTGCATCAGTTGCGACGCGGCCGGCACCTGCGTGATCGCGCACGGCACGAAGCGGCGCGATGCGGGATCGGATTGCGCGTCGGACAGCGGATGCAGCTGCGCGCCGGCCGCCTGCGCGTCGCTCGCGAGCTGCTGCAGCCGCGCGTAGTGACGCGGCGACACGATCGTCGTGTAGTCGCCGTTGGCCGACAGGTCGGGATACATCTTCGCGAACCGTGCGCGTGCGCGCTCGATGAACGCGGCTTCCATCCCGCGCGGCAGCAGCACGTAGTCGGGCGCGATGCAGGTCTGGCCCGCATTCAGCGTCTTGCCCGCGACGATCGCGTCGACGGCCGCATCGAAGCGCGCGTTCGGGCCGACGATCGCCGGCGACTTGCCGCCGAGTTCGAGCGTGACGGGCGTGAGGTTGTCGGCGGCCGCGCGCATCACGTGGCGGCCGACGTGCGTCGAGCCGGTGAACAGCAGGTGATCGAACGGCAGCCCGCTGAACGCGGCGCCCACTTCCGCATCGCCGTTCACGACCGCGACGTGGTCGCGCGTGAAGGTCTTGGCAATGAGCTGCTCGAACAGCGCCGACGTGCGCGGCGTCAGTTCGGACATCTTGATGATCGCGCGGTTGCCGGCCGCGAGCGCGCAGATCAGCGGGCCGGCGGCGAGCAGCACCGGATAGTTCCACGGCACGACGATGCCGACCACGCCGAGCGGCTGCGGAATCACCTTCGCGCGCGCCGGGCGCAGCCACTTGTTCATCGGCTTGCGGATCGGCTTCATCCAGCGCTTGCCGTGCTTGAGCGCGTCGTCGATCTCTTCCTTCGCCATCCAGATTTCCGACAGCAGCACTTCCTGCTTCGCACGATGACCGAAATCGGCGCTGATCGCTTCGGCGAGTGCATCCGCATGGTCGATCAGCATCGTGCGCAGTGCGCGCAGGTGCTGCACGCGCGTTTCCCATGCCGGATACGGCGCGCGCAGGTAGGCCGCGCGCTGGTCGCGCAGCAGCGCCGTCAGCGCATCCACCGACGGCAGGGCTTGCGGGGCCAGTTCGGGCAGCTCGTTCTTCATGTCGTCTCCTCCAGTTGGGCATGGCTGGTCGGCCGGCCGTCACGCCGCACGCGCACGCTCGGCGAGCGCGGCGACGCGGATCGGGGTGATGCGGGTCGCGCGGCACGGGGCCGATGCGACGTGTGCTCGAAAACCGGTTGAAGCGTGCAGCGGGCGTCGCATCCACGCGACGGTGTGTGCATCCGGAAACCGTGTCGATGCGCATGTGCAGGTAGCGCGATGCGACTGTTGCCGAGCACGCGATGCCGAGGCGCGACTACCTGCCGCCGCACCGAAGCGGGGCAGCGCGACAGGTCAGTCAAATCGTGCAGCAGTGCACCGTGCCGCTGCGGCGGCAAACCGTCCAAACGGTCGGCGACGACGCGTGCCGTTCGATTTCGATCGACTGCGCGCATGACGCCGAGCATCCCCGCGCGGGCAGCCGTTTGAAATGAAATGCAGGCTGCGCGCATCGCATCCGGACCACCCGGTCGCCACGCGGCCTGCAGAACCTGGCGCTGCATCGTCGTCACTCCCGTTTCGCGACGGATCGGCTTCTCGTGGCCGGCGCGTCGCGCAAAGCGAATCGATACATCTTAAATTTAGTTCACGCGAGCGTTTAGAGGAATCGCTCTTGAATTGGCGCGCCGTGCGCGGGACGGCCATTCCTACAATGCCCCGAGGGTCTGTTTGCAGATGGAACACGCATGCGTTGCCATGAGAACGGCCGCTCGCGAGGCGCGTGACGCCGCGAATACTGACGTATTCGCAAGGAGCGCAACGCGGCGAGCGGCCGTTCTCATGGCAACCCCAAATTAAAAAAATCATGTCACGGGAATGCCCGAAATCGCCCGTATGGCGGCGTCGCTCGTCGCTTGTTTGGCTCGGCCAAACGGCGCTCCTCGCTCCTTGCCCTACGAGCGATTTCGGGCATTCGCATGCGTGTTCCATCTGCAAACAGACCCTCCAAAGAGGAGACACGGTCGCGCGGCGGTGCCGGGCGCCTTCCATGACACGACGGAGACGTGACATGCAATACGACTACATCATCGTCGGCGGCGGTTCGGGCGGGTCGAGCCTGGCAGGCCGTCTCGCCGATGCCTGCCCCGATGCGACGATCGCGCTGATCGAGGCCGGCTCGCACACGGAGCGCAACCTGCTCGTCAACATGCCGGTCGGCATCGCGGCGCTGGTGCCGTTCAAGCTCGGCACGAACTACGGCTACGAGACGGTGCCGCAGCCGGGCCTCGGCGGGCGGCGCGGCTATCAGCCGCGCGGGCGCGGGATGGGTGGCTCGAGTGCGATCAACGCGATGATCTACACGCGCGGCCACCCGGGCGACTACGACGAATGGGCGCAGCTCGGCGCGACCGGCTGGGGCTGGCAGGACGTGCTGCCGTATTTCCGCCGCGCGGAAGGCAACGCGCGCGGCGCCGATGCGTGGCACGGCGCGGACGGCCCGCTCACGGTGTCGGATCTGCGCTTTCGCAATCCGTTCTCCGAACGATTCATCGAGGCGGCGCATGCAGCCGGCTATCCGCTGAACGACGACTTCAACGGCGCGACGCAGGAAGGCGTCGGCTTCTACCAGGTCACGCATCGCGATGGCTCGCGCTGCAGCGTCGCCCGCGCGTATATCTATGGCCGCAACCGGCCGAACCTGCACGTGATCACCGATGCGACGGTGCTGCGCGTCACGTTCGACGGCAAGCGCGCGGCCGGCGTTGCGCTCGCGCGCAACGGGCGGGTCGAGACGCTCGACGCGCGTGCGGAAGTGATCGTGTCGGCCGGCGCGTTCAATTCGCCGCAACTGCTGATGTGCTCGGGGATCGGCCCGGCGGAGCAGCTGCGCCGGCACGGGATCGCGGTCGTGCAGGATGCGCCGGACGTCGGCACGAACCTGATCGACCATATCGATTTCATCATCAATACGCGCGTGAATTCATCGGAACTGGTCGGCGTGTGCCTGCGCGGGATCGCGAAGATGACGCCCGCGCTCGCGCGCTATTTTTCGAGCCGCACCGGGATGATGACGAGCAACGTCGCGGAGGCCGGCGGCTTCATCAAGAGCGATCCGTCGCTCGAACGTCCCGACCTGCAACTGCATTTCTGCACGGCGCTCGTGGACGACCACAATCGCAAAATGCACTGGGGTTTCGGCTATTCGCTGCACGTGTGCGCGCTACGGCCGTTCAGCCGCGGCACGGTGGCGCTCGCGAGCGGCGATGCACGCGACGCGCCGCTGATCGACCCGCGCTTCTTCAGCGATTCGCGCGATCTCGACCTGCTCGTGCGCGGCACGCAGGCGATGCGCAAGATCCTGTCGCAGGCGCCGCTCGCGTCGCAGGGCGGCCGCGAGCTGTACACGCGGGCCGACCAGAGCGAAGCGGAACTGCGCAAGACGATCGTCGAGCATGCCGACACGATCTACCACCCGGTTGGCACCTGCCGGATGGGCTCGGATGCGCGCGCGGTCGTCGATCCGCAACTGCGCGTGCGCGGCGTCGAAGGGTTGCGCGTGGTGGATGCGTCGGTGATGCCGACGCTGGTCGGCGGGAATACGAATGCGCCGTCGGTGATGATCGGCGAACGCGCGGCGGATTTCATCGTCGCCACGCGCAAGGGCGCGGCGCCGCGCGGCGAGGCAGCCGCGGCGGTGCACGGCCGCTGAGCGGCGCGCGCACGGCGGCGGCCATGCTCAGGCAAACGTATCGACGAGGCCGGCGCGGCTCACGCTCGCGGTGGCCGGTGCGGATTGCGCAACGCCGACCGGTGCATCGCCGGCTGACGATCCGCCGCTCCCGCGCCGCGACGGCTGGCCGCCGGCGAAGGATTGTTGCGGGTTCTGTTGCTGCGAGGCGAAGCCGCCGTCGCTGACGGTCGCGCTGCCGAGCCCGAGCCCGCCCGCTTCCATGGCCTCGCGCAGCTTCGGCAGCGCGGCTTCGACCGCTTCGCGCACCTGCGCGTGCTGCGACACGAACATCGCGTGCGCGTTGTTGTCCGCGACGCGCAGCACGACCTGCAGCGGCCCGAGATCGGCCGGATTGAGCGTCAGTTCGGCGCTCTGCTGGTGCGCATTCGACAGGAACACGACCTTCTGGCTCAGCGCGTCCGTCCAGTCCGGCGTGCTGATGTGCGGTGCGAGCACGTGCGCGTTCGCGGCGGCGATCGCCCCCGCGGCCGGCGACAACTGCAGGTTCGCCTGGGCCGCGGCCGCAGCCGTGGCGCCGGCCGCGAGCGTCGCGCTGGCGGCCGGGTCCGTCG
>NZ_VWWH01000101.1:0-23361 GCF_011753045.1 Burkholderia sp. Ap-955 | reverse complement strand
CGCACGTCGATACGGATCGGCTCGGTCGAGCCGAGGCGGATCACCTCGCGCTCCTGCAGCACGCGCAGCAGCCGGCTCTGCAGCGACGGCGGCATTTCGCCGATTTCGTCGAGAAACAGCGTGCCGCCAGATCGGAAGAGCGTCGTGTGGAAAGCGGCGGCAGCCCGACGTTCAGGATGTTGAGCCGGTAATAGAGATCCGCGCGGAACGTGCCCGCCTCGACGGCCGCGAGCAGCGGACGGTGCGTCGCGGCGATCACGCGCACGTCGATACGGATCGGCTCGGTCGAGCCGAGGCGGATCACCTCGCGCTCCTGCAGCACGCGCAGCAGCCGGCTCTGCAGCGACGGCGGCATTTCGCCGATTTCGTCGAGAAACAGCGTGCCGCGGTGCGCGGCTTCGAACAGGCCGGTCTTGCCGCCGCGCCGCGCGCCGGTGAACGCGCCTTCCTCATAGCCGAACAGCTCGCTTTCGAGCAGCGCTTCCGGAAACGCGCCGCAGTTGACCGCGACGAACGGGTAGCTGCGCCGCGCGGACAGCGCGTGCAGGCTTTGCGCGATCATTTCCTTGCCGGTGCCGCTTTCGCCGAGCACGAGCACGGTCGCGTCGGATTTCGCGTAGCGGCGCACGAGATCGCGCACGCGCGCCATCGGCGCCGATGCGCCGACCACGTCGTCGAGCGCGTAGCGCGCGGCGAACTGCTGCGTGGTGGGCTGCGAACGCAATGCGCGGTCGAGCCGTTCGACCGCGCGCGATTCCTGGAACGTCAGCACGCTGCCCGACGTGACGCCGCGATCGACGAGCGGCCCGCGATGCACGACGTAGCGCACGCCGCGCACGGTGGCGAGTGCATCACCGTCCTCGCCGCGCAGCGTGCGCAACTCGGGCCGCAGGTCGACGAGCGCGCGGCCGACGGCCGCCGCGGGTTCGACCCCGAGGGCCGACGCGAGCCGCTCGTTGATCGCTTCGACGCGGCCGTGTGCGTCGAGCGCGACCACGCCGTCGCGCAGGTGCTGCAACAGCGTGTCGAGCCGCTGGCGGCGAAAAGCCTCGGCGTGCGTCGCATACGCGACTTCGAGCGCGGTCTCGACGGCCTTGCGCACCGACGCATGCGAATACAGGAACACCGCGCCCATGCCGGCGCTGGCCGCGAGATCGGTGACGAGGCCCGGGCCGACGATCGTCTCGATGCCGCGGTCGTGCAGGTCGTGCACGCAGGCTTCCGCTTCCTGGGCGGACTGATATGACGCAAACTGCACGTCGAGGCCGTACGCGGCGACGAAGCGACGCACTTCGGGCGGCGTTTCCCCGGCGCTGACGAGCGCGATCCGCGACGCATCGCGCCGGGCGCGCGCGAGCGCCTGCATCACGTCGAAGCCGGTCGGCGACACGACCACCACCGGCACCTGCGCCCGCGTCTTCAGGAAGCCGCCGTTCGAGCCGGCCGCGACGATCACGTCGGGCCGTGCGGTGCCGGCCTCGGCGATCGCGCTGAGCGCATCCTCATAGGCGCGCGTGACGATGCGCACGTCGGCGCGTTCGTCGAATTCGCCGGCGATCTCGCGAAACAGGTCGCGCAGGCGGCTGATGCCCATTGCCCAGATGCGCGGGCGCGCCGCGCGATCGGCCGGGCCGACGGGCTTGGTCGAGGAGAGGTCCATGGCGGTCGATTATGCGCGCGCGATTTCATTTTTGAAACATGAAATTGCCAAATTGAAATCACCGGACGCGGCTTCGCCCTTGCCGGATGCTTAAGAATCAGTGGGTTAGCGACTTGGCGCGAGCTGGCCCGGTCCTTGCTGTTAATGGTCGTTCCTTCAGGAGGCCGTTCATGAGCAATACGCATCTTCAGAGCGCCGGCGCGAAATTCCGCGCGGCAGTCGCGGCGGAGCAGCCGCTGCAGGTGGTCGGCGCGATCACCGCCTACGCAGCCAAGATGGCGCAGGCCGTCGGCTTCAAGGCCGTGTACCTGTCGGGTGGCGGCGTCGCCGCGAACTCGCTCGGGATCCCCGACCTCGGCATCAGCACGATGGAAGACGTGCTGATCGACGCGACGCGGATCACCAACGCGACCGACCTGCCGCTGCTGGTCGACATCGACACGGGCTGGGGCGGCGCGTTCAACATCGCGCGCACGGTCCGCTCGTTCATCAACGCCGGCGTCGCGGCCGTGCACCTGGAAGACCAGGTCGGCCAGAAGCGCTGCGGCCATCGCCCGGGCAAGGAAGTCGTGCCGATCGAGGAAATGGTCGATCGCGTGAAGGCCGCGGTCGATGCGCGTACCGACGACCAGTTCGTGATCATGGCGCGCACCGATGCGGCCGCTGCGGAAGGGATCGACTCGGCGATCGAACGCGCGGTCGCGTACGTCGAAGCCGGCGCGGACATGATTTTCCCGGAAGCGATGAAGACGCTCGACGACTACCGCCGTTTCAAGGCCGCCGTGAAGGTGCCGATCCTCGCGAACCTGACCGAATTCGGCTCGACGCCGCTGTTCACGGTCGACGAGCTGCGCGAGGCGAACGTCGATATCGCGCTGTACTGCTGCGGCGCGTATCGCGCGATGAACAAGGCCGCGCTGAACTTCTACGAGACGCTGCGCCGCGACGGCACGCAGAAGGCGGCCGTGCCGACGATGCAGACGCGCGCCGAGCTGTACGACTTCCTCGGCTATCACGAATACGAGCGCAAGCTCGACGAGCTGTTCGCGCAGGGCAAGAAGTAACGCGCCCGCACCCCCGATACCCATTGGAGAAAGGAAACATGAGCGAGACGAAAGACGCAGCAGCACCGGCCGCCGCAGGCGCATTCAAGCCGAAGAAGTCGGTGGCGCTGTCGGGCGTGACGGCCGGCAACACGGCGCTGTGCACGGTCGGCAAGACCGGCAACGACCTGCACTATCGCGGCTACGACATTCTCGACGTCGCCGAATCGTGCGAATTCGAGGAAATCGCGCACCTGCTCGTTCACGGCACGCTGCCGAACCTGACCGAACTGGCCGCGTACAAGGCGAAGCTGCGCGCGCTGCGCGGCCTGCCGAACGCGCTGAAGGCGGCGCTCGAGCAGATCCCGGCGTCCGCGCACCCGATGGACGTGATGCGCACGGGCGTGTCGGTGCTCGGCACCGTGCTGCCGGAGAAGGACGACCACAACCTGCCGGGCGCGCGCGACATCGCCGACCGCCTGATGGCATCGCTCGGCTCGATGCTGCTGTACTGGTATCACTTCTCGCACAACGGCAAGCGCATCGAGACGGAAACCGACGACGACTCGATCGGCGGCCACTTCCTGCACCTGCTGCACGGCAAGACGCCGTCGAAGTCGTGGGTCGAGGCGATGCACACGTCGCTGATCCTGTACGCGGAGCACGAATTCAACGCGTCGACGTTCACCGGCCGCGTGATCGCGGGCACGGGCTCGGACATCTACTCGGCGATCACCGGCGCGATCGGCGCGCTGCGCGGGCCGAAGCACGGCGGCGCGAACGAAGTCGCGTATGAAATCCAGAGCCGCTACGCGTCGCCGGACGAAGCGGAAGCCGACATCCGCCGCCGCGTCGAGAACAAGGAAGTCGTGATCGGCTTCGGCCACCCGGTCTACACGATCTCCGATCCGCGCAACAAGGTGATCAAGGGCGTCGCGCACAAGCTGTCGAAGGAAGCGGGCGACCTGAAGCTGTACAACATCGCCGAGCGCCTCGAATCGGTGATGTGGGAAGCGAAGAAGATGTTCCCGAACCTCGACTGGTTCAGCGCGGTGTCGTATCACATGATGGGCGTGCCGACCGCGATGTTCACGCCGCTGTTCGTGATCTCGCGCACGTCGGGCTGGAGCGCGCACATCATCGAGCAGCGCATCGACAACAAGATCATCCGCCCGAGCGCGAACTACACCGGTCCGGAAGACCTGCAGTTCGTGCCGATCGAAAAGCGCTGACATGCCCACCGTGCACACCGGCCTCCCGCGTGACGGGGGCCGGCGTGCGCCGGACGCCATACCCGAGTTCCCCACACCATGAATACCGCCAACCGCAAACCCCTGCCCGGCACGGCGCTGGACTACTTCGACGCGCGTGCCGCGGTCGAAGCGATCGCGCCCGGCGCCTACGACACGCTGCCGTACACGTCGCGCGTGCTCGCCGAAAACCTCGTGCGCCGCTGCGATCCGGCGATCCTCGCCGATTCGCTGAAGCAGATCATCGAGCGCAAGCGCGAACGTGATTTCCCGTGGTTCCCGGCGCGTGTCGTGTGCCACGACATCCTCGGGCAGACCGCGCTCGTCGATCTCGCCGGCCTGCGCGACGCGATAGCCGATGGCGGTGGCGACCCGGCCAAGGTGAACCCGGTCGTGCCCGTGCAGCTGATCGTCGACCACTCGCTCGCGGTCGAATGCGGCGGCTTCGATCCGGACGCGTTCGCGAAGAACCGCGCGATCGAGGATCGCCGCAACGAGGATCGCTTCCACTTCATCGAGTGGACGAAGAAGGCGTTCGAGAACGTCGACGTGATCCCGCCGGGCAACGGCATCATGCATCAGATCAACCTCGAGAAGATGTCGCCGGTGATCCAGGCGCAAGACGGCGTCGCCTATCCGGACACCTGCGTCGGCACCGACAGTCACACGCCGCACGTCGACGCGCTCGGCGTGATCGCGATCGGCGTCGGCGGCCTCGAAGCGGAGAACGTGATGCTCGGCCGCGCATCGTGGATGCGCCTGCCCGACATCGTCGGCGTCGAGCTGACCGGCAAGCGCCAGCCCGGCATCACCGCGACCGACGTCGTGCTCGCGCTGACCGAGTTCCTGCGCAAGGAAAAGGTGGTCGGCGCGTACCTGGAATTCCGCGGTGAAGGCGCGGCGAGCCTCACGCTCGGCGATCGCGCGACGATCTCGAACATGGCGCCCGAATACGGCGCGACGGCCGCGATGTTCTTCATCGACGGCCAGACGACCGACTACCTGCGCCTCACCGGCCGCAGCGACGAGCAGGTGAAGCTCGTCGAGACCTACGCGAAGGCGGCGGGCCTGTGGGCCGATACGCTCGCCAACGCGCAGTACGAGCGCACGCTGACGTTCGACCTGTCGAGCGTCGTGCGCAACATGGCCGGCCCGTCGAACCCGCACAAGCGGCTGCCGACGTCCGATCTCGCCGCACGCGGGATCGCCGGCCAGTGGGAAGAGAAGGCGGGCGAGATGCCCGACGGCGCGGTGATCATCGCCGCGATCACGAGCTGCACGAACACCAGCAACCCGCGCAACGTGATCGCCGCGGCCTTGCTCGCACGCAACGCGAATGCGCGCGGCCTCACGCGCAAGCCGTGGGTGAAGAGCTCGCTCGCGCCCGGCTCGAAGGCGGTCGAGCTGTACCTGGAAGAAGCGAACCTGCTGCCCGAACTCGAGAAGCTCGGCTTCGGCATCGTCGCGTTCGCGTGCACGACCTGCAACGGGATGTCGGGCGCGCTCGACCCGAAGATCCAGCAGGAGATCGTCGATCGCGACCTGTACGCGACGGCCGTGCTGTCCGGCAACCGCAACTTCGACGGCCGCATCCACCCGTATGCGAAGCAGGCGTTCCTCGCGTCGCCGCCGCTGGTGGTCGCGTATGCGATCGCCGGCACGATCCGCTTCGACATCGAGAAGGACGTGCTTGGCCACGATCAGGACGGCAAGCCCGTCACGCTGAAGGACATCTGGCCGACCGACGAGGAGATCGATGCGATCGTCGCGTCGAGCGTGAAGCCCGAGCAGTTCCGCAAGGTCTACGAGCCGATGTTCGCGCGCAGCGCCGATGCGGGCGAGCGCGCGGCGCCGCTGTATGACTGGCGCGCGCAGAGCACGTACATCCGCCGTCCGCCGTACTGGGAGGGGGCGCTGGCCGGCGAGCGCACGCTGCAGGGGATGCGCCCGCTCGCGGTGCTCGGCGACAACATCACGACCGACCACCTGTCGCCGTCGAACGCGATCCTGCTGGACAGCGCGGCCGGCGAATACCTCGCGAAGATGGGCCTGCCGGAAGAAGACTTCAACTCGTACGCGACGCACCGGGGAGACCACTTGACCGCGCAGCGCGCGACCTTCGCGAACCCGACGCTGATCAACGAGATGGCGATCGTCGACGGCGCGGTGAAGAAGGGCTCGCTCGCCCGCGTCGAGCCGGAAGGCAAGGTCATGCGGATGTGGGAGGCGATCGAGACGTACATGAATCGCAAGCAGCCGCTGATCGTGATCGCCGGCGCCGACTACGGCCAGGGCTCGTCGCGCGACTGGGCGGCGAAGGGCGTGCGGCTCGCGGGCGTCGAGGCGATCGCCGCCGAAGGCTTCGAGCGGATCCACCGCACGAACCTGATCGGCATGGGCGTGCTGCCGCTCGAGTTCAAGCCGGGCACGAACCGGACGACGCTCGGCATCGACGGCACCGAGACCTTCGACGTGATCGGCGAGCGCACGCCGCGCGCCGACCTGACGCTCGTGATTCACCGCAGGAACGGCGAGCGCGTCGAGGTGCCGATGACGTGCCGGCTCGATACGGCCGAGGAAGTGTCGATCTACGAAGCGGGCGGCGTGCTGCAGCGCTTCGCGCAGGACTTCCTCGAATCGTCGCAGGCGGCTTGATCGGGTCACACAGGGATAACGCACACATGGCTCACACTCCTCAAATCAGGATTCCCGCGACCTACATGCGCGGCGGCACCAGCAAGGGCGTGTTCTTCCGGCTGCAGGACCTGCCGGACGCCGCGCAGGCGCCGGGCGCCGCGCGCGACGCGCTGCTGCTGCGCGTGATCGGCAGCCCCGATCCGTACGGCAAGCAGATCGACGGGATGGGCGGCGCGACGTCGTCCACCAGCAAGACGGTGATCGTGTCGAAGAGCGCGCGGCCCGGCCACGACGTCGACTACCTGTTCGGCCAGGTGTCGATCGACAAGGCGTTCGTCGACTGGACCGGCAACTGCGGCAACCTGTCGGCGGCGGTCGGCCCGTTCGCGATCAGCGGCGGGCTCGTCGATCCGGCGCGCGTGCCGCGCGACGGCGTCGCGACCGTGCGGATCTGGCAGGCGAACATCGGCAAGACGATCGTCGCGCATGTGCCGGTGACGAACGGCGCGGTGCAGGAGACGGGCGATTTCGAGCTGGACGGCGTCACGTTCCCGGCCGCCGAAGTGCAGCTCGAGTTCATGGACCCGGCCGCCGAGGAAGAAGGCGCGGGCGGGTCGATGTTCCCGACCGGCAACCTCGTCGACGATCTCGCGGTGCCGGGCGTCGGTACGCTGAAGGCGACGATGATCAACGCGGGCATTCCGACGATCTTCGTCGAAGCGGAAGCGATCGGCTATACGGGCACCGAGCTGCAGGACGCGATCAACGGCGATGCGAAGGCGCTCGAGAAGTTCGAGACGATTCGTGCGCACGGCGCGCTGCGCATGGGCCTGATCGACACGCTCGATGAAATCGCGACGCGGCAGCACACGCCGAAGATCGCGTTCGTCGCGAAGCCGGCCGATTACGTCGCATCGAGCGGCAAGCGCGTGAACGCGGGTGACGTCGACCTGCTGGTGCGCGCGATGTCGATGGGCAAGCTGCACCACGCGATGATGGGCACGGCGGCGGTCGCGATCGGCACGGCCGCAGCGATCCCCGGCACGCTCGTCAACCTGGCGGCGGGCGGCGGCGAACGCAACGCGGTGCGCTTCGGGCATCCGTCGGGCACACTGCGCGTCGGCGCGGAAGCGCAGCTCGAGAACGGCGAGTGGACCGTCACCAAGGCGATCATGAGCCGCAGTGCGCGCGTGTTGATGGAAGGCTGGGTGAGGGTGCCGGGCGACGCGTTCTGAGCGTTGCCGGTTCCGGCAAGGCAGCCGGAACGCGCGCGGTTCACCCCGATCCCTGCGAAGCGGCCCCCGCGACGCAGGGATTTTTCATTTGACGCGTTGACGCCCGCGTGACGGGCGCGATCCGATGCGAGGCGCACGGCATCGGAGACCGTCGCGATACGCGACACAGACAGGAGAATCGCATGCCGCTCGATGCGCCGCTTGCCGGCATCCACATCGTCGAATTCGAAGGTCTCGGCCCCGGCCCGCTCGCGGGCTGGATGCTCGCCGGGATGGGCGCGCGGATCACGCTGATCGCGCGCCCGTCCGGCCGCACGAGCGCGCCGGAT
Organism: Burkholderia sp. Ap-955; assembly: GCF_011753045.1. Taxonomy (NCBI): domain Bacteria; kingdom Pseudomonadati; phylum Pseudomonadota; class Betaproteobacteria; order Burkholderiales; family Burkholderiaceae; genus Burkholderia; species Burkholderia sp. Ap-955. The sequence goes on along the minus strand of NZ_VWWH01000101.1, from coordinate 15,207 downwards.
GCGTTGCAGGCCCGCGACGGCGACCTGCTGCGCGAAGGCAAGACGATCGTCGAACTCGACCTGAAGTCGCCGGCCGGCCGCGACGCCGCGCTCGACCTGGTCGCGCAGGCCGATGCGCTGATCGAGGGGCTGCGGCCCGGCGTGATGGAACGGCTCGGCCTCGGGCCCGACGATTGCGCACGCCGCAAACCGACGCTCGTGTACGGGCGGATGACCGGCTGGGGCCAGCACGGCCCGCTCGCGGCCGCGGCCGGACACGACCTGAACTACGTCGCGCTGACGGGGCTGCTGTCGTTGTCCGCGCCGCGCGACGGCCGGCCGGGGGTGCCGCCGACCGTCGTCGGCGATGCGGGCGGCGCGCTCGGGCTCGCGTTCGGGATCGTCTGCGCATTGCTCGATGTGCGTGGCGGCGGGCCGGGGCGCGTGGTCGACGGCGCGATCGTCGACATCGTGTCGATGCTCGGCTCGCTCGCGTTGTGGGCGCGCGCGAACGGGCAACTCGACGGCGCGCAGCCGAGCCTCTTTCACGATGCGCCGTTCTACGACGTGTATCGCTGCGCGGATGGCGAATGCGTGACGATCGGCGCGCTCGAGCCGCCGTTCTATGCGCTGCTGGTCGAACGGCTCGGGCTGACCGACGTCGATCCGGCGTCGCAGTACGACCGCGCGCGCTGGCCCGCGCTGAAGGCACGTTTCGCCGACGTGTTCGCGCAGCAGCCGTCCGCGCACTGGCGCGCGCTGCTCGAAGGCACCGACGCGTGTTTCGCGCCGCTGCTGAGCGTGGCCGACGCGGCCGCGCATCCGCACAACGCGGCGCGTGGAATCTATCGGACGGATGAGAACGGCAACGTGCGGGCGCGCGTGGCGCCGCGGTTTTTGCCGCTGGCGGGGGACGGGGCGGAGTAGGAACGCCAGCATGTCGAGGTCGTTGAACCAGTGGCGAAATGCACTTTAACGAAAGATTGTGAGAATATTTGGTGCCAATATTGGTGCTGAATTTGGTATTAAATAGAGTACAATCGATCTCCTGTTGAAGAAGGAGTCGGCATGCCTCATACCATCCTGGCCAGCGTTACCGCGAGTGTTTCGGAACTGAAGCGGAACCCGATGGGCACGGTCGCGGCGGGAGAGGGTTTCCCGGTCGCGATCCTGAATCACAATGAACCCGCGTTCTATTGCATCCCGGCGAAGACGTGGGAGGCGATGGTCGAACGCCTTGAAGATATCGAAGACAACGCGCTCGCCGACAAGCGCGCCAAGGAGAAGGTCGTCAAGGTCAAGCTGAATGACCTTTGAGCTTGCCTTCCTCGAACCTGCGTTGAAAGAGTGGAAGAAGCTCGATCGCACCGTTCGCGACCAGTTCAAATCCCGGCTCGCCGAGCGGCTCGAGAATCCTCGGATTCCGTCTGCAAAGTTGCATGGTCACCCGGATCGTTACAAGATCAAGCTGCACAGCGTCGGCTATCGGCTCGTCTACGAAGTGCGCGATTCGGAAGTGCTCGTACTGGTCGTGGCGGTCGGTCGACGCGAGCGCGATGCGGTCTATCTTGCCGCGATGAAGCGTTAGATCCCGATGCGCCGCACATGGGAGCGGCAAGCTTTCCGCATGTCTGACGCTTGGCTCCGCTACGCGCTCATCGTCTTCTGGAAGGACTGGCGGTCCTTCAAGTGCGGAGAACCGCTCACGCCGTTTCCTCCGGCGCATCCGGCATCTTGCCGTCGCCGACGCGATTGATCGTGCCCTGCGCGATCGCGACGAGCCGTTCGTGGTCGCCGTCGATGACGAACACATGACACTGGCAGGTCGCCTGGTGCCGCCCCGCATAGACGAGCTTCGCGCGGGCGACGAGCGTGCCGTTCACGGCCGGCCGCAGGTAGTTGATCTTGTATTCGGCGGTGATCACGCGCGGGCCGAGCACGAGCGCGCCGGCGAACGTCAGCGCGTTGTCCGCGAGGTAGCTGATGACGCCGCCGTGCACGAAACCGTGCTGCTGCCGCAATTCCTCACGCACGGGCAGGCACAGCGACACTTCGTTGTCACCGATATGCATCAGCTCCGTGCCCAGCAGCATGCTGAACGGTTGCGCACGCAATGCGCCGCGCGCGTGGTCCGTGATGTCGGTCATCGACTTTCCTCGAAATGAGTGCCCGCTTGCGCTGAACTCTAGGAAGGGGGATGCGGATAAGCAAGGAAATTCGTCCGCATTTCATGCAATCTCCAGCGCGATGCGACGCGATTATTGCGTCGAATGCCGTAGATTTCCCTGTTTGCGGATGATTCCGCCGGAATGCGCGAGCAACGTGAATTTCGCTGCCGTTCGCACCTAAAGTCCGACGAAGAAATGCCGCTAATGCCGGGGCATTGCCTCATCGTCCGCTTTCCAGGAATCTCCCCCATGTTCGGAAAAATCAAGCTCGCGTCGGGTCTGCTCGGCGTGTTGACCGTGTTTTGCCTCTTCCTGTTCGCGATCGAGGCGCTCGGCTTCTGGGCGCTCAAGTCGACGCGCAGCGGCGTCGACGATCTGTCGAACATCGCGATCACGCAGGTCGAAGCGGCCAGCCAGGCGACCCAGCAGTTGCTCGACGCGCGCATCAACCTGTCGCGCGCCGGCACGCGGATGGTGCGCGGCGGCCCGAAGCCGGAAGACATCATCCGCCATGCCGGCGCGTCGCTCGCGGAGGCGGACAAGGCGTTCGCCGCGCTGACGGCCGCGCAGCCGGTCGACGATGCCAACCGCGCACGCGTCGCGGCGCTCACCGAGCGCTATCGCGCGCTGCGCGGCGCGCTGGGCGAACTCGTGCAGTTCCTCGACGCCGACAACATCCAGGCCTTCCTCGACCAGCCGACGCAGAGCATTCAGGACGCCTATATCGCCGAGCTGCGCCGCTTCACCGACTATGGGGGCGCATCGAGCCGCACGGCGCTCGACACGATCGACGGCGGCATGCTCTGGTTCAAGTCGGTCGGCATCGTGCTGCTGGTGGCGATGCTCATGGCGAGCGCGGCGATCTACGTGGCCGCGCGGCGCGCGGTCGTCGCGCCGCTGGAAGAAGCCGGCCGCCATTTCGAGCGGATCGCGCAGGGCCGGCTCGATGAAGTCGTGCGGGCAGGCGGCGTGTTCGAGATCGACCGGATGCTGCGCGGCCTCGCCACGATGCAGACGAGCATCGCGGGCACCGTGCGCACGGTGCGCCAGGCGTCCGACGCGATCCACCTCGGCGCGGGCGAGATCGCGGGCGGCAACGCCGACCTGTCGGCGCGCACCGGCACGCAGGCCGCGTCGCTCGAGGAAACGGCCGCGAGCATGGAGGAACTGACGGCGACCGTCCGGCAGAACACCGACAGCGCGCGTGCGGCCAGCGCGCTGGCCGACGCGGCGCTCGAGGCGACGAGCCACGGCGGCGGCGTGGTCGACAGCGTGATCGACCGGATGCGCGGCATCGCGCAAAGCTCTGGGCGGATCGCGGAGATCATCTCGGTGATCGACGGCATCGCGTTCCAGACCAACATCCTTGCGCTGAACGCGGCCGTGGAAGCCGCCCGCGCAGGCGAACAGGGGCGTGGCTTCGCGGTCGTCGCGGGTGAGGTGCGCTCGCTCGCGCAGCGCAGCGCGCAATCGGCGAAGGAGATCAAGGCGCTGATCGAGGATTCGGTCTCGCAGATCAACGGCGGCGCGGAGCTCGTCGAGCGCGCCGGCGATGCGATGCGGACGGTGTCGGCGTCGATCACGCGCGTCGTGCAGACGATGTCCGAGATCACGGCGGCGTCGGTCGAGCAGAGCGTCGGGATCGAGCAGGTGAATCAGGCCGTCACGCAGATGGATCAGCTCACGCAGCAGAACGCGGCGCTGGTGGAGGAGGTCGCGGCGGCGGCCGCGTCGCTGAACGACCAGACCGCGCACCTGATGCAGGCGGTGTCGGTGTTCGAACTGGGCGATGGCCGCGCCGCACGCGGCGAGCACGCGGCGCCGTCGTTCGACGACGCGGGTTACGCGCCGGCCGGCAGCGCCGCGTAAGCCGTCTCGAGGTGGTAGGGCGTCGTCGACGGCATGTCGGCGCGCGCCACCTGCCCGTCCGCCGTCTTGCACTCGAACCAGCCGCGCGGATGCAGGAAGCGCGCGGCGAAGCGTTCGATCTGCCGCGCGAGCGGCGCCGAGGCCGGCGTGCCGCCGTGCGTCGCGAGCGCGCGCAGGTACTCGGTCTGCGCCCAGATCCGCTGCGTGCCGTCGATGCACGCGCCTTGCGCGTCGAGCGCCGCGCAGACGCCGCCCGTCTGCGGATCGACGCCGTATTGCTCCGCGAACACAAACGCGCGCGCCAGCGCGTTGGGGAGCCCGGTTTGCGCGAGCCGCGCGCCGGCTACATCGACCAGATAGAACCACTCGAACTGATGGCCGGGCTCGAAACGGTTGTCGGCCGCGCCGAGCGGCAGCTCGGCCACGCAGCCGGTTGCCGCGTCGACGAACGTGCGCTCGACGGCCTGCGCGGTGTGCGCGAGCGCGTCGTCGAACGCCGTGTCGCCGAATGCAGCCGCCGCCGCGAGCCACGCTTCGGTCAGGTGCATCAGCGGATTCTGCAGCGCCCCGCTGCCGGATGACGAGAAATCGGCGTGGCGCGCCGCGTCGAGCAGCGCGTCGCCGCGGTGCGGCGCGAAACGGTCCTGAATCAGCGCGGCGGTCTCTTCGGCCGCCTGGCGCGCCGCGGCGTCGCCCGATGCCGCATACCACGCGGCGCACGCGAACACGATGAAGGCGTGCGTGTAGAGATCCTTGGTCGTGTCGAGCGGTGCGCCCTGCGCGTCCACGCTGTAGTGCCAGCCGCCGTGGCGCGGGTCGCGAAAGTGGCGGCCCAGCGCGTCGAACAGCGTGGCGGCGTGCGCGGTGTCGCCGGCCTGCGCGAACACGAACAGTTGCCGTGCGCAGGCCATTGCGCGATAACGGGTCACGGGCAGCGGCGCGTGGGTGGCCGGATCGACGGCTTCGAACGGCAACTGTAATGTCTGGTCGAACCCTGAACCCCGCCAGATCGGCAAGACGACGTGCGCGAAATGGTGGCGCAACTGGGCGGCCTGGGCGGAAGCGGAGTCGGAAACGGACATGACGGGGTTGAGCGCTAGGTTCGAAACGTGTCGGCGCGGCCCGGAGGATCGGCGCGGCCGGGGCCAAGGATAAAACATTCCGCACGGCCGGCACCAGAAAAGGAGATAAATCGCATGCTGAGCAACCTGGAACTCGTGATGCGGCTCGTCCTCGCGGCGGCGCTGGGCAGCGTCATCGGCTTCGAGCGCGAGCGTCTGTCGTGGGCGGCGGGCCTGCGTACGCACATGCTCGTCTGTGTCGGTTCGACGCTGATCATGATCGTGTCGGCGTTCGGGTTCGCCGACGTGCTCGGCAGCAGCGAGCACATCGTGCTCGACCCATCGCGGATCGCCGCGCAGGTCGTGTCGGGCATCGGCTTCCTCGGCGCGGGCTCGATCCTGCTGCGCGGCGAGATCGTGCGGGGGCTGACGACGGCCGCGAGCCTGTGGTCGGTCGCCGCGATCGGCCTCGCGGTGGGCGGCGGGCTCTACGTCGCGTCGATTTCGGCGACGATCATCATCCTGATCATCCTGGCCGGCATCAAGCCGCTGGAGCGGCGCTACTTCACGGTGCGCCAGCGGCGCCAGCTCGCGCTGACGGTCGTGGGCGGCACGCTGAACTTCGATTCGCTGCATGCGGCGCTGGGCCCGGACAGTGCGCGGGTGAAGCAGTTCATCGTGCAGCGCGCCGACGACACGGGCGAGCACGACGAGGTGCGCATCGCGCTTGCGCGGGTATCGGAACTCGAATACCGGGCGATCTGCGACAAGCTGCGCGCGCTGAAGGGCGTCACGCGTTTCGAAGAGGGCAACGGGTTGTCGGGCGACGAATAGGCGGAATCGGCGACGGGGCATGCGACAATGGCCGACCGCCGATTCCGTTCGACATCCGGTTCCGCGCTTGCGGGCCCGGCCATCCGATTTCCATATGAAAGGCGAATTCCGCACGAGTTGGGGTTGCCGACCGGGTGAGGATGCGGGCAGTAGTCGGCCGGTAGCGGCCGTTCGACATCAGCCAGTGACCGTTGATCATGTCCTTTCATCCGATGCCTGGTACTACATGCTCGAAGACTTGGTCGGTTTCCCGGTCTTTATCGTAGGTGTCTTTTGCTCGCTCGACATTCTGATCGAGCGCGAGCTTGCCCGTGGCAACCGCACGATCGGATTGGCCAAGTCGCAATTCGACTCGATTCATGCTGACCGGCACTACGATTACATCGTGGACACGTCATTGTCAGACGCACTTGATTGCGGCAAGTCCGTACTGGCATGGTTGAAAAGTCGACCCAACCCTACTGCATTCTCGAAGATGCATCAGCAATTTTTCGGTGACGAAAAATAATCAAATGCCGACGGGTTTCGGATATTCGGTAAAGAGCGTCACGTCGATGACAATCGAAGCGTTGCCAGCGCTCCGGTAGACTTCGACGCTTGCCTACCTCGTCGCGATAGCATAGAAACTCGGCTTTTCATCAAGTGTTTGCACGCGCCGTATCGCCGTGTCGTTTTCTCTGTTCGGGAACATCGCCTTTGTCTCCCGAACGGCAAAGTGCCTCAAAAGTCTGTTAGTTGTTCCGTGCCGCGAAATGGAATTCGGGAAAATGAAATCGAAAAACAAGTATTTCTTGCTGCTTGCAGGGGCCGGGTTTGCGGTGCTGGCTGGGGTGATCACAGTGATCGACCAGCGGCAGTTGCGCCCGCTGGGGGAGACACTTTCCGCGCCAGAGCAGATATTCAAGATTGATGGGAACGTTCCCTTTGGAATCACTGACATCAAATGGGTCAATGATCATGGCGTAAGCCTGTTGACCGGCAAGCTCTTGGACGGCAGAAAAGAAGACGACACGACTTCACTACCGGGTAGGGTGCTGGACCTGCAGGTTCCGTCCAGGGCTGAGCACTTGCGTGAGCAACAAAAACGGATGGCGGCAGCGTCGGCCTCGACCATGATCGTCGCCGGCCATCAAGAGCTGGCAGCGCAGACGCTGCTCAACTTCCTGTCTCGCCAAGAGACGCGGCAATTCATTGCTCGAATGGAGGATGGAGGCAAGATCAATATTTTGGCGACCATTCAGGCTCCGATCGAGAGTGATTCCGATCCGCATCTGATGACAGCGCCCGGAGGCAAGTGGCTTGCGTTTGACTCCGATGAACGCGAGGAGAATAACGCCCGGATTGGCCCGAACGAGATCGCATTCGTCAGCCTTGATGGGGGGAGCACATGGAAATTCGATCCCAAGACAAAAGTGTCTCGTTGGACTGAGTTTCAAGGCCGGCTCTCGAATAACAATGCGTTCACTCTGGATAAAGGGGCCACCGAACGCTCCGATAAAGAAAAAATCTGGGTGACGCGAGATCATGGCCAATCGTGGCAGAGCATGGACCTGCGCAAGGCGGTCTGGTCGGATCGGCAGGAGCGTGAGAACGAGGTACTCGATGCGAGTTGGACCGTTCTGCCTGGTCCTGCTGGAAATGCGCTAGGCTGGTCATCGCTGACTTCGATTGTGATCGACGACGAGGGGAATGAGAAAAGCCAAAAATTCCTGGAATCCCGTCGCTTCGAACTGGACTTCAGCGGCAAGCAGGTTGTCGTCCGCAATGTCTCCGCCGCACCTGATTGGGGTAAGCGCAGCTTGTCCAACTTTGAGATCGTCAGCAATGCTTCCGGGGAGGCCCTGTTGTCGTACAACGGAGGTTTGTACGCCCTCGATCCGACGACCAAGCAGTGGGCCCAAATTGCCATTCCAGAGATTCATGGAGTCTCCAGCAATGTTTACCACGATGGCGTATGGCTGGGAAATGGTATCTGGATCATTAAGGCCAGTGGCCAGACAATATGGAATGTTGTGGCCTGTTATATGCCACCTTATTTTGGAAACACACGCAATTGCGGTATGTCGTCGGCGCAAGCCTATTTTTACAGCAAGGATCAGGGGAAAAATTGGATTCCGTTCGTCTTGCCAATTTCATCGGGCGAGGAATCCTACTCAACCGAGATTCTTGGATGGGATGATCAACGTCGAGGTATGGTGGTTGCCCGAAAAGATTCTGGTAGACGTGGTGATAATGTCGCAATTTATCGGTTGCCGTAGAGTCGCGCACTTGATGTAAACGGAGTGTCTCGATAAAACTCCGAGGCATCTTCGGGTAGTCGGTTTGAGAAGGCTGCAGATGAATTTATTCGGGGTGGTGAGGGCGTGTCGTTTCGAGGTTGTTTTCTGAAAAATAATTAGGGGGCATTCTTTGGGAAATCGTTCATTTCTGTATATTCAAGCCGGCTCGGGCGAAGAAGCCAAAACAATTGAGGTTGCCGACGCGAACAATAACTTTCCGACCTTGTGGCGAATCTTGTTGGCATCAAGTGCCGCGGGTGAGGCAATTAGAGATCAGCGCGTGTTTGGTGATGCCAATTCTGATAATCTCGTCAGTGATGCCCGAGCCGCGCTGGATCGTTTGCGGACCTTGTTGAGTTATCTTGAGCGTAATCCTGTCGCGAAGCCTGCTGGCAACGTGTTTACGCGCTTTATTGCCAAACCACCTCATCTCAGTGACGAAGAAAGCCAGCTTGTTCGTCAGCTTGATGCTGCAATCCATTATTTGCAGAATGAGGTGGACGATCTGGCCGAGTATGGCGTGCCTGATTTTTCGGCAAACCTGGATGAGTTGTTTGCACTGGAAGGTTTCTCGGATTTTGACGAAGAGCTTGCATCGGATGATGAATATTCCGAGCGATACTTTGCAGACGCTTCTGACGAATTTATCAGAAGGGAGGCTGGGAAATGCAATGCCTTATGGGGGCAGTTGCAGGTTAGTATGTCTAAAAGAGACACGGTTGGCGTGAGAGAACTTCTACTGGAGGCGGAAGTTACTCGCGTTGATTGCTCGGTGCCGGTAACTTGGGATTATTGGGCCTGGACATTCGGTGTGAGTGGTTTCGATCATGCTTATTTCAATCGTGCCTATGGGGAAGCTCCGAGGACGGTAACCTTTAAAGATTTCATGGCAACATCGGGTGGTAAGTTGGGCCATCAATTGGCTTATGGCTTGTACAGCTTTCATTCGGAGGGGCGCTGGGGCGTTCAATATGCCGACGAGAAAAATTGGCGTATCGTTCAAGAGGCGACATGGGACGGCATGTGGAAAGAGAGAGGGGACGCTGCCTATTTCTTGTGCTGGGTGAAGCGTAATGAAAAATACGGTCTGATTCGCCCGGAAGAAAAGGGCGTTATCACCATTTGCGAGCCCGGTTTCGATGATTTTTGGTACTTTGAAGGTCGAACTGCTTTCGTACAAGTTGGCGATAAAATCGGCCTGATTGGTGTGGATGGTGTTTGGTTGCTTGAGCCTTGCCTCGATGAGTGCAGTGACTATGAGGAAGGGTACGCGTGGGCGGCCGTGGGCAAGGGCTACGGCTTTCTGGGTGAGGATGGTCAATGGTCGGTGCCCCCGAAATATGAAGAGATAGGCGATATTTGCTGGGGCGTTTCCGCCGCGATGCGCTCGGGAGAGCAGTGGGGGCTGATGGAGCTTGCAAGCGGTCAGTGGTTATCGGCGCCGCAGTGGCATTCGCTGGAATGGTCTGAGGAGCGGACTGCATTCCTCGTTGGGCCTGACAAGACGATTGCGATGGATGCGAGAGGCCAGCTCTTGAGTGATTCGGATTAATGTCCGGGGAAGGAGCGATGGGTGCTTGCTCAGTAGCGATGCTGTTCATAACGAAGACAGAGCGCTGTTCACGCCACGGCGCCGGAGGCGAGTCGCTTGCAATGGGTCTTCAGCGTCGCTTCGCTGACCGGCGCGATGCAACGCAGGCACCCTGTTTGCTGTTCGCTCGTTATTACCGGGCTAGCATCCACGAGCGCTCTTGTCCGAGTTAACGCAAATGATCCTGGCGTCTTGTTTCCTATGGCAGGTCAACGAGCAAGCGCCGCAAACCGCCAAGATTGTCCGTCAGATTAAGTCCTTTGATCAACGCGCCTGTCGCGAAATTTCGCTCCTTGGTCAAGCAATCAAAGTCGCCCCAGAACACACTGTGCTCTGGGGTTTTTAAAAGCGCAAAATGTGCTTCCGGCAATACGTAGTGCGCAAGGTTATACAAGCCATGCACAAAGGCGCCGAAATACTTCAGAAATTCATGGAATTCAACCAGCCATGTCATTTTCCTGTATTCGTTCGCAATACATTGCAGGTAATGGGACGCCTCGTCCACTTGCCCGTTAAGCAAGGCCATCAAGTAGCGGACGACAAGTACGTTGCCCTTGGGACTACCTTTCCGACCAACATAGGTCTCCGCCAGTGCTAGTGATTTTTCCACAGCGGTTTGCCTTGGGTTGTCGTATACCATCACTGCAACGAGGTTGCTTCCGACTCGGAAGAAAGGGAAACAGTCCCTCTCTGCCAACCCAAGTTCTCTCGGAATGTATTGCTTCACCAAACCGATGTCGCAATCGGCCATAGCGTACATGAGTTCGCGGAAATGATAGCCGTGACTACCGGTGGGGGTGTGTAGGCGATTTCCAAACTTCAGTCGGTTCCACGTGTGCAAAGCATCCTTGAGCAAGCTCATATCGGCCTCATGGAATGCACGATAGATGCCGATCGATAGAAGATAATCGACGTCGATGGGAAAGCCGTGGGTGGCGCAGGTGTCATCGAAGAACGATCGAGCCTGTTCTTTCCCGAGAATTTGGAGCTGTCCATTGGCAGCATAGGCCCGTTCAAAGTCGCTCTGTTTCCTTTCTTCGGGAAAATCTTGATGCACCTGCTGGATTTCTCTTAACCGAGCTTCAAACGCTGGCACTGTACTTGGCCAGACATCTCCCTCACGGTGCTCGACCCACAGTGCTTCAAGTTTTCTTTTGTCCTTGGTATCCATGAAATCCGATATTCTCGTAATATTAAAAAGTGGAATTGATTCTTACGGTCAATTACCAGGATATCAATCCTTTGCGGCATCGGTGTTTTGATCGATGACTTGCTGGGGAAGGAAAGCTGGTATCCCGGAATCAGGAGCGCGGCCAGCGTTGCCAGAAGACATGAAACGCTGCGGTGTACACGAACCGTCATCGTATGGGCGCTCCCTCGTCCGCATGATTCGTTCCGCCGGCGTCGACGTGCTGCACCCATGCTTCCATCAGCGGCCGTCGCTGTTCCAGTAGGTCGGTCCGATGATAAGCGGCCTCGACCTGATCACGAGGGGCATGTGGTTGATGGTGTTTTAGCATTTTGATCAGCGTTAGCGCTTTCTCGGACAGCGGGATGCGATGCGGTTCCTTGGCCTTCATGCGTGCGCCGGAATGTTCCCAACACACTCAGCCAGATCGAGTTCGTTCCACGTCGCGCCTCGTACCTCACCGCCGCGGGCTGCGGTAAGTATCAGGAACAGCAAGGCAGCACGCGTGCTGTCGCCAGGCGTGTGCTTTGCCAAGTGACTCTCGACGCATCGCGGCACATGGCTCCACGGCATTGCGGGCGGGTGTGTCGTCTTGGTCGACTGTTCGGGAAGAATGTGACCGCCATGACGGGATTCGCAACGATGTGCCCGTGTGCCCAAGCCCACTGCATCACTGCTGCATGCGTTGACGAGTGCGGCGGGCTGTAGCAGTCTTCGTCAGCCAGATGGGGCGCAGGATGTCTGCACAGTCACCGGGGCTAATCGCATCGAGCTTACGGTGACCGAGCTTGGGACAGACATGGGAATCGCTGGATAGGGCCGGATGGTGTTAGAGTAAATTGGATGGTTTGGTGTTGCAAGCTATTGAATTTCTTGATGAAAATTGGACTTTGATGGATGTTCCCGGACTTTAATTTGGCAGACATGACCGAATCTGTTTCCTCGCCTCGCTCCCGCTCCCGTTCCAATCGTTCGTCGGCCCGTTCGCGCCCGCGCTCCGCTGCTGCCGCGGGCAGTACGTCCGCGAGGGCGACGGTGCGGTCCGGCAGTACGCCGGCCGGCGACGCGTCGCGGGACGAACGGACGCTCGACCTGTTCGGCGATCCGGTGCTCGAGCCGGGTGAGCGCGTGCCGGCCGCGGCGCGTGACGAAGCGGGCGCGCAAGCCGAGGCGGCAGTCGATGTCGCGGACGATGTGGCGTCCGGGCGGCAGGCTGCGCTGGACGGGTTCAGTGCGCCGGAGGGGGTGGCCGCGGCAGGACATGTGGAAGCGGCAGAAGGTGCAGTGACGCCTGAAGACGCGACGGTGGCGCATGGCGTTTCATCGCCTGAAGGTGGTGGTGACGCAAACGTCGATGTCGTGCCGGCTTCTGGCGCGGCTGCGATGAAGGCAGTCGATATTCCCCTGGCCGATGGCGTTGCAACGAAAGCCGCCGATGGCGCCGCAACGGTGGCGACCAAACTGCAAGCAGCCGATGGTGCTGAGGCGAAGGCGACCGGATCTCAAGCGGCTGATGGTGAAGTCGAGAAGGCTGTTGTTGTGGCTGCTACCGCCGTTAGATCCCGCGAAGGGCGATCCTCCGGTGACGCCGTGAAGGAACGCCGTGCGTCGTCGGGCGGCAAACGCCGGACGGCTGCCGGTGCAAGCGACGCGACAACGGAGCAATCCGCGCGAGTCGTGACGAGCGTTGACACGGCGCCGGAGGCGGCCGGGGCGAGCCCGGTGACGACGGTCGAGCCGCAGACGTCGGCGCAACAGGCCAAGCCGGTGATTGCCGCGAACACGGCGAACACGGCGAACACGGCGAACACGGCCAACACCGCCAACACCGCGAAGTCCCATGACGCCGCGCCGCGGGCCGACGCCACCGTATCCCCCGTCACCCAGCCGCAGGCTTCAGCTGCCTCCTTTGTCACGAAGCCGTCGGCGGAGCGCACGCAACCGGCCGCGCCGGTCTTCGATCCGGATACGCACCTGCGCCCGTTGACCGACCGACTGGCCGCACTGCAGGCCGACGTGGACGGCCTGACGCGTACGGCCGATCGCGAGATGCGCCGCGTCAACCGCCTGCTGCTGGCGTTGGCCGTCGTCGTGCTGGCCGGGCTCGTCGCGCTGGTGATGCAGACGCGGCAGATCGCGCACCTGAAGCAGGACGTCGCCACGAAGCAGCAGCGGATCGATCGCCTCGCGGCCGATCTGTCGACGCAGCAGGCAACGCTGATGACGCTCGAGGAGCATCACGAGGCGCTTTTGTCGCAGGTCGACCGGCTTCAGCGCAACGCGAACCGCGAGGCGGCCGTCGCGAAGCGTGCTCGCCGCACGCGTTAATCGTTTCGACCCTATCCTGGGAGCCAGACGGAGCAAGGATCGCCGTGATGTATCGACGATCGGCCGTCGCGCGCATGCGGCAAACTGATGCTGTGCGCTGGCAGAGTTCAGGGAAAACCCTTAGAATGGAGTCCATCTAAGGGAAAACCCTAGCCACATCTGTCAGGAGTCTCACATGAGCTTCATCCTCGCCCTGCTGCAAAAGATCGACGACCTTTTCGTGTCCCCGCACCTGCCGCTCGACGCCGAATACTCGTACGCTGCGCGTCGTGCCGAAGCCGAGCGCGTGCGCCGTGCGCACCTCGTGCCGATCGTCCTGTACCGTCGCTGATTCGCTGATTCGCTGATTCGCTGATTCGCTGACTCGCTGACTCGCTGTCAGCGCGGCGCCCGCCGCACCTGCCTGTCCGCTTTCCGCCGCTGCATCGCGCGCCGGCGCGACCGTCCCGCTACACTGGAAGTCCGATTCCGTTCACGGTGACCGGGCCATGTTGCAGATGCGGCCCATGACGGCCAGCGAATTCCACGCGTACCGCACGCGAGCCATCGACGGCTACGCGAGCGATCTCGTTTCATCCGGACAAAATGCTGTCGAAGACGCGGCCAGCCGGGCGCGCGCCTGTTTCGACACGCTACTGCCGGACGGCCTGCGTACCTCCGGCCAGACCCTCGTCGTGCTCATCGACGGCGCCAGCGGCGACGCAGTGGGCGACCTCTGGTACGCGATCGTGCCTGAGGGGCCGAACCGCACGCTGTTCATCTACGACCTCGACATCGCCCCGTCCCGGCGCCGCCAGGGCTGGGCCACGCGCACGCTCGAGGCGCTCGATGTCGAGGCACGCCGATACGGCGTCACCGAGATCGGGCTGTCGGTGTTCAATCACAACGCAGCGGCCCGCGCGCTGTATCGTGCGTGCGGCTTCGCGCCGATCACGACGACCTTGATCAAGCCAGTCATTTCGGACTGAAGCCACCGGCCGGTGTCGCGTCGTCGTGCGCTGGCGATTCGACGCGCCGCGATCGGCCAATGCCGGCCGACCTCACGATCCTTCCTGTGCGCCAAGCACCAAGCACCAAGCACCAAGCACCAAGCACCAAGCGCCGAACGGCCATCCGGCCGTTCGGCACGCGTCACCGGCACGCGTCACCGGCACACGTCACCGGCACACGTCACCGGCGCACATCACCGCCACACATCACCGCGCGCGCCCCTTCCATCTCCGCAACAGCAACGCGTTGGTCACGACGCTGACGCTCGAAAACGCCATCGCCGCGCCCGCGATCACCGGGTTCAGCCAGCCGAGCGCCGCGAGCGGCACGCCGACCAGGTTGTAGACGAACGCCCAGAACAGGTTCTGCTGGATCTTCCGGTACGTGCGCCGGGAGATGTCGATCGCGTCGGCGACGAGCGCCGGGTCGCCGCGCATCAGCGTGATGCCGGCCGTGTGCATCGCGACGTCGGTGCCGGTCGCCATCGCAATGCCGACATCGGCTGCCGCGAGCGCGGGCGCATCGTTGATCCCGTCGCCGACCATCGCGACGATCCCGCCGTGTGTGCGCTTCAGCTCGGCGACGACGCGTGCCTTGTCGTCGGGCAGCACCTGCGCATGCACCTCGCCAATTCCGAGCGACGCCGCGACGGCGGCCGCGCTGCCGCGGTTGTCGCCCGTCACGAGTACGCTCGCGACGCCGCGCGCCGACAGCGCAGCGATCGCGTCGCGGGCGCCCGGCTTCACGGTGTCGCCGAAAGCGATCAGCGCGAGCAACGCGCGCGGCGCATCGGCGCGCATCAGCCACGAGATCGTGTTGCCCGCGCGCTCGAGCTCCGCTGCGCGTGCGTCGAGCGCGGGCGCCACCGTGATGCCGAGCTCGTCGCGCCAGCGCGTGCTGCCGAGCGCGAGCAACTGTC